>JALTMC010000268.1:0-10117 GCA_027005175.1 Myxococcales bacterium | reverse complement strand
AGCTATACCAAACACCATATGTTTCACGTGCAGAGTGGAAAAACAGGCGTACAGATCAAGTCCAATCATATTGGAATGTTTCGAGGAGGCTTTCAGAGCCTGTTTCGATACCTCTACCTCATCGAGTGTTTTGGTCAATCAAGAGGGCTGCGATTTCGTTACAATGACCAGCACCTCCAATCACTTCGTGTCATGGCAGGTATTCCAGTCTTTGCTCCCAGACAAGGCTCACAACTCTACTCCAGAAAGATCAATTATTACAATCCGACCTGGATACAGTGGGCAACACGCACCCTTATTCCCTCAGCCAAAGCCAAACTCCTCGGCGTTCCTGTACAAAAGATATACACAGAGATCTTTCAACGCTTTGTGCGTGTCACAGCCTATACCTATCTCTTCCTCCAACAACAAAACCGTTGGGATATCCTGTTACAAGCCTATCAGAAAGCCAACTGGAGAGGAAAGCTCAAGCTCCGAGCAGGACTTCGCAAGCTGATCCAAGACATCTATGGTCCCTCCAATCCTTCCCAAGAGAGCTTCTATTATCACGCAGGACACGCCGCAACCTTCTGGATGCGACGAGCCATGGACAGCACACACAAAGAGGTTTGGGCCTTCTTTCGCACCGTACTCCAACGCTTTGACCCCAAATATTTACCAGGGCTTTCAGGCAAGCCCCTCGGAACAATCAAGCTTCACTACAAGATAGGCCAAGGCAAAGTCATCACCCTTAAACCCCGAGACGCTTCGCGACTTCCCGCACTACTTCAAGCAGCCACACCGGGAACGATCATCCGCCTTACGGCGGGCACCTATACCTACAGAAGAGCCCTCAAGATCCGACGCAAAACTCACCTAACACTGGAAGGCATCAAGCCGGGTGTCGTCCAGATCCAGCTCACAGATCCATACCAGGATGTCCTCAATATCACCCGCTCGAAACGCATTATCATTCGCAATATCAAGGCACACCACAGCGTGAAAAACCTACCCTGCAAAGGCTCCGTCGTATCGATCCGTCGCTCCACAAACATCACGATTGAAGGCAATACCCTCGATGGTTCCGGGAGCATCGGAGTCTATGGATTTCGCTCAAGGTATCTGAAAATTCGAAAGAACCATATCCACAATAACTCCTGGACCGGGCTGTATTTCTACCGCTGCAACGATGTCAAGCTCTTCGACAACCTTGTAGAGAAAAATAAGTCTGGACTCTCCATCAATGACAGCTCCGTCGAGATGAAGCGCAACACGTTTCGAAAGAATGGAACAAAGTAATCGAAAGAGATTCGAACGAAAAAAGCAGTACTGTCTTCTATACAGCCGAGATTTCGACAGGGATGCCATTGAGTACAGAGGTACCGGAAGAGGCATCCATCACCGCTTCATCTGTGAGAATATTCGTATTAACACCGGGGTGAGAAGCGGCGATATGCATGGATGTATTGGGTTGATTATGCCCCCAGCCATGAGGCAAGCACACCACACCTGGCATGATATCATCCGTCACCTCAACAGTCACTTGCAAGGCTCCAACACGTGATTGAATCATTACAGATTGCCCGGTTTCAACAGAGATCGGTGCAGCATCATCGGGATGAATCAACAAATGGCAGCGGCCTTTACCACGCACCAAGTGCTCCAGATTATGCATCCATGAATTGTTAGAACGCAGATGGCGACGACCAATTAAAACCAGACCACTTGTGGGTTCTTGTTGTATCTGCTGTCGCAACTTATCCATGTCAGGAATCACCCCTGGCGGTGCAAGTTCGATGGTGCCAGAGGATGTTGCAAGAACTTCGGGAATTCGAGGCTCCAAAGCCCCCAGATCGATGCCATGAGGTTGTTCACGCAAGAGGCTCAAAGAGAGCCCTTCTTTGTCAGGCTCGAATCCATCACCGTAAGGACCAACTCGCAAAAGAAAATCAAGTATTCTCTCAGGGCCATGTTGGTCTCCCAAGGCAGCCAGGATATCGTCAGCCTCGCGACCAGAGATGGGTGAGCCTTCTGCTGATATTTCCGATTGTATCCATTGCTTCACAATGAAGTCATCCACAAAAGAGAGAGGCACCGAGGCATCCTGGCCTGCAAACATTCGAATCAAATGCAACAAGATAGCAGACTCTTCCAAACAGCCCTCTTGGAGAGGAAAGATGGGCTCACTGTAGTTCGCAACATTACGAATCGATAAATCGTAGAATGCAAGATCGTAGTGACTGCGCTGTAAAGGTGATGGCGGAGGCAGGATCACGTCGGCATAGCGGGTTGTTTCATTGCGGTAAGGGTCGACACAGACCATAAAGTCGAGGGTTCCAAGAGCCTTCTCCAGACGATGTCCATTTGGAGTGGATAATACGGGATTCCCCGCAATCGTAAGAAGTGCCCGTACTTGTCCTTCACCGGGTGTTTCGATTTCTTCAGCGAGAGCAGCCACAGGCAGCTCCCCCATCACTTCGGGGTGTCCCCCCACACGACTGTGCCACCGCCCTGTACGAAACCCCCGACCACCGGGCTTTTTGTTCTCTCGATACCGACTGTGAGCAGACATCGGAAACATCGCACCACCGGGCCGGTCCAGATGGCCCGTAAGCACATTAATCACATCAATAAGCCAGCTACTCAACGAGCCAAACTCTGTCGTGCAGGTTCCGATTCGACCGTAAACAACAGAAGTAGGAGCCTCTGTCAGTTCTCTTGCGATCCGTCGAATCGTGCCAGCCTCCATATGACAATGGGAGGCGACCTGCTCGGGACGAAAGCCTTTGACCCAGTCTTGTACATCAACAAGACCAGTACAGTGTTCTCTCAAGTCCCCTGTATTTACGAGTCCTTCCTCAAACAAAGTGGATGCAATACCCAGCAGGAAGAGAGCATCCATTCCCGGTTGAATCCAGAGATGTTCGTCGGCCTCCCGGGCCGAGCGTGTCTTGCGCGGATCAACCACAACGATCTTGCCTCCGCGCTTTCGGATCGCCTTTAATCGACCAGGCATATCTGGTGCTGTACAAAGACTACCATTCGAGACCCAGGGGTTGGCACCAAGCATCAAAAGATAGTCTGTGCGGTCGATGTCGGGCACAGGAATAAGACGAGGATGCCCAAACATCCAACCGCTAGAAACATGCTTTGGCATCTGATCCACAGTGCTTGCAGAGAACAGGTTCTGCGTTCGCAATGTCTTAATCAGAGGCCGAAGATAGATGGTGCTGGACAGATTATGTACATTGGGGTTCCCTAAATACATGGCCACAGCATTGCGACCATACTTTTGAATCAGAGGCATTAAGCCCTCTTCTATCCGAGCAAAAGCCTCCTCCCAAGAAGCATCTCGCCAAGTATCTCCCTCACGGACTTGAGGCAGACGCAAGCGATCGGGATCAGAGTCAAGGTGATGTAGGACCGCCCCTTTGGGGCAAAGAAACCCGTGACTAAATACGTCGTCAGGATCACCTTCCACCCGTGTCACCTCCCCCTCTTCTATCGTCAATTTTAGACCACAAGTGGCCTCACAAAGCGGACAGGTACGGAAAGCTTCGCGATGGCCCGAAACTTCAGACGAAACAGGGTTCATGAAGGCTCCTTAAGTTTGATTCGACAGGGAGAACGAGAGGCCAACGAGTTCCTGAACTCAGGCTCTGCATTGAGAACGTCCAATCGTTTGATTCGACGAGGAAAACGAGAGGCGTAACGCTTTATTCCAAGCCAGCAAACTTCAGGTAGAAGGATTGAACTTCATCTGTGGATTGAAACATCGGTTGTCCATCGATTTGATCGACAATTTCCAGGTATCGCTCCAGGGTGAGAGGCTCAAACATAAGAGCCATACCATTCTCTTGGGTAAAGCAGATGGTGTCGGAAGCCTTGGCGGAGGGGCCGGTGATCTCACCGTGAATCACACGCTGGCGTAGAGTGTCAAAGAAACGAACGTAGTTCTCCTCACCCACTGGACCAATCGCCAGCCGAGCGTGAGGCTCCACATCGGTTTCAAGGACAACTCGATAGACCATCTTGGGATTAAATGTAATCGGTGTTGTCATCGTCATTGTTGCTACTTGCCTCTGTAAACAGTTTGTCTTGAAAACGGATAAAATCTTTGGCAGGCTTACCATTAATCTCCGTAATCCCCTGCTCTTTGAGTTGCTTTAAGATCTTTGTCTTGTCTCCTTCACTTGAGACCACAATGTACTTCATCATAGACAGAGGGATGCCGCCTTGAAACATCGTCTCATTGGACATACTGTCAACCGTGCTGCCATAAAAGTTGTCGTTGATCTCGTCGATCAATTTACGACCTGTTGGCCTGTCATAGAAGCTATCAGCACCATTCGCGTAGTTGCGTTCTCCACGCAGATGTTCAAAGTGACTCTCCACATCAGGGATGGTTCGTGCTGCAATTTTTTTGATCGCGGCAGAGGGTTTTCCCGCTCTTGCCTCATCCTCCATGTAAGTTGAACCATACTCATCCTCCGGATACGAGAACCAGTCAGCTCGATCGAGAAGTTCGAGATCAAACGAGATCACGGCACCATACGAAATACCAGGGTTGTTTGCTTTCTCTGTCACAAGGCGAGTAAAGACATAATCTGCCCCCCCTGATTCAAGATCCTCCCGACTCGACATCCCCTTAATCACCTTGTGCGCTGCCAGTCTCTCCGAAGTGGAAGCGATCCCCCCACTTGCGATCAATTCTGCAAGCTTATCGATGTTCTGAATGGTGTGAACAATTCCCGTCACACCAGCCTTTTTATAAGCTTCCGACTGACCTGGAACCACAACAGAAATATGACCCGGGCTGACCTCTGTAAAGCGAGCATCCTCAATAAAATTCTCCGGGACCTTCGCTTTTTCTAGCGCGGCCTCCACATGCTCGATGGTCAAAGTTGATTTCTTTTGCAGTTTGGCTGCGTCTTTCGGAGAAGCCTGCCAAAGCAAACGCATCAACATCAGAAGCTCTAGATCATCATCTGTGGGTGCTGCCTCAAACTCATCATCCAAAGCCAACGCCGCTGTCGCTTCTTTGAGATTGAGCTTCTTTTCTTCTTCGGTTGCACCATAAGCCTCAATATGTACTGCTCCACGCAACGTCTGGCGAGAGATCTCTTCGGGAAAATAATCAATACGAAACTTCCCCGGCTCCGTCACAGAGACACAGTGACCCAAACTCATGCTCGCCTCTGCCGAGTTCGAGCTGTTGCTACTATAACTGTAACTATAAGGATCTTCACCAATCTGCTCCACAAGATCCTCGATCTCTGAGGTGAGATCATCGATTTTGTCTTCGAGCTTACTGCGCTTCTCTTCCAAAGCCGTATCGGGCTCAGCCAAAGCATCCAGCTTTTTATCAAGCTTCTTCGCATCCGATTTCAGTTTCTTCAAGTTGCCATTGAGTTTCACCAGCTTCGCAGAGTTCTTGTCTTCCTGCGTCAATGGATCATCACCGGTATGAACGATAATAGAACCATCATCACGTACACCAAAATTGCGAATTTTCTTTTCCATGAGCGTGGCGTTGGGCATCTTTGCCAACAATCGCTCGATAGCGTTGCCCGCTTTGCGCGTAACCTTCAAGCGAGCTTCAATTCCATCTCCATGAATGGAGTGATAAATGGGACGCAACCGCACCTCAAGGCCTTCAATATCTCGCCCACCACCCACTAAAAAAGCTGTTCCATGTGGGCCTTTGACATCCAAAGGCTCCGGTCCACTCAAAGGAATGCCGCGCCGAACTTCTGCCGTGGGGTAGTTGTCCTGTACTTCGACAACAGGCTCTGTCAGATTCTGCATATGTACACGGAGTGCAGACTGAAAGCCCATCACATCACCCGACGTGACAGCCGCTGCCGCCAGTGTTGGACTCCCTCCCTCCACTAAAGCCTTGATGGCCCGAGCCTGCTCGGCCTGTTCGGTCTCGAAGCTGTTCGGATCAGCTTCGACGGCCCCCAAAATAACATCCGCTTCTTCCAAAGTGATTTGATGGTCACCCGCTGCATCATTCAGGACTTCTGTAAAATTATCCCGATGGATGATGCGCCCGGGAACCACAGGTTTGTTAGCACCATGAACAGGCATCTTCTTCCTCAACTTTCAGAGCTATGCGACAACCCACACAAGTGAGCAACAGAAACAAGCAAAACTGCGCTCCCAAAGTACCTCAAATCGTGAAAAAAGTCAACGAAATACAACAGGCCGAAGACGATGAGAGATGACGGGTCCCCGATACGGTGTGCTCTCGGGCGAGACACCTCTCCTTGCAGCAAAGTGGCAGCTCTCGTGGTATTCTTATATCGTATCCATTCTTATATCATATCCATGTTCATGTTCATGAGCGATTCGGTATCGAGAATACCAGAGAATGGAAGGGATGATACATCGTGTCAAAAAGAATCAAGGACCACCGAACCAACTTGGACCAAGCCATCACACCTCCACCTCGTCCAGCCACAATGGAGCTCGATTACTCACTGATTCATCTCAACCGGAAGCGTTCGTATTTAACCGATCTATACGCCAGGCTACTCAAGATGAAATGGCGTTATTTACTGACTCTCTTTGCGATGATGTACCTCTTGTTAAATGCAACGTTCGCAACGATATTCGCCCTGATCGGAGATGGTATCACCGGCGCACAACCCGGTTCTTGGACAGACGCCTTTTTCTTCAGCATTCAAACTCTCTCAACCATCGGATATGGCGGTATGATGCCCAAGGGAGATCTGAGCAACTCCCTTGTCACAATAGAAGCATGGTTGGGAATTCTTGGTGTTGCGACCTTTACCGGCATATTGTTCTCCAAGTTTGCTCGCCCCTCTGCTCGCTTTCTATTCAGCCGGATCGCTGTGATCTACCGTCGCAACGGTATCCCCTGTCTGGTCTTTCGGGTGGCAAACGAACGTGGAAATTATGTAGCGGAAGCCACCATGCGTGCCACGATTCTACTGGAAGAGAGGACTGCCGAGGGCGAACACATGCAACGCTTGTACGATCTCAAGCTCGAACGCACCTTCTCCCCTATCTTTGTCCTCAGCTGGATGGCAATTCATGTGATTGACGAAACCAGCCCCCTCTTCCCAATGACCCCCGACGAATTCCAAGCGCACAACGGTCGGATCATCATCAGCATGACTGGTATCGATGATGTATTCTCACAGACGATTCACTCCTACCATATCTACATGCCAACAGAGATTCTTTGGAACGCAAAACTCATCGATGTCATTCTGCCTCAAGGCGACGGTCGTACCTTCCTCGACTACAAGCACTTCCATAACTACTATCTGCTTGAATCCAATGACCAAGCTTATGTGGGAAAAACCAATGAACCAGAGAGAAAGGAGAGACAAGCGGCCCACACTGACGAACCAAACGTCGCTTGAGAAATCCTGACAGCCGAGGAAACCACGAGGGAGGCATGTTTTATCGGTTAGAGTCCGTCCAAAAAGAAAGTCGTTGATTTGCGCTTCGATTCGCCGCCCTGGCAAGGCTCTCCTCCTCGGAATAGCTTGCTATTCCGAGGAGGTGGAACGCAGCCAGGGTGGATAAAGCGGAGAGACAAACGGTATAGGTTCTTTTTGGACGAACCCTTAGAGAGAGGGTGTGGTGCTGATGCTGGGTAGGGAAGCGAAGGAAGCACCAGCCATCGTTCGCCAAAACAGGAGTGGTAACTCATTAAAGTGAGTGATGCTTCTATCTGCTAGTTTTCGACAACCTTTGGGATCAGTCGCAGTCTCAAGAATCGCGATGCATCGCATTCCAGCAGCACGAGCTGCAAGAATGCCAGCCTCACTGTCTTCGAAGACAAGACAAGACTCTGGTCGAACACCTAGCTTCTCTGCTGCAAGTAAGTAGCCTTCCGGATTTGGCTTACTTTTTGTTACATGTTCCGCGCAAACACGTGCCGACATAGGGATCAACTCGTCGAGTCCCAGTTGCTCCAAAAGAGGTCCAACACTGCGTCCGGGGCTGCTGGTGACCATTCCCAAGGCAAACCAAGGATGCGCCGCATGAACAGCATCCACAGCTCCTGTGATTGGAGGCGCAACAACAACAAGCTGCTCCCATGCATCCGTGAGCTCTTCCGCCAATGTATTGGCACATGGGATCGCAGGGTAAAGCCGCTGGATCCGCTGTGCGATAATGTTCCAGGTTTGACCACGCGTCCAAGCTGTTGGAATGGATGCGTCCGTTATATCGTATTCGGTCATGACTTGTGTAATCGCCATGCCAGTTTGGTCTTCTGTATCAACAAGAGTTCCATCACAATCAAACAAAATGGCTTTGATCATCTTCCGCTTTCACCTTTCGTTGATTTCCATATTCTTTCTTTAACAAAGAATATTCCCATCAACTCCGTTTCATCCGCCACATTCACCATTCTCTAGCAAGAGCAAGAAAAAGGTGCTCTACCAGTCGTCGCCCTTTCAAGCGAGAAATATGCCAGCCTCCCAACAAGAATGGAACTTGTTTCAAAAACAAATGGCTAGTTCTCATCATTATGATTTTCAGAAAAAACCGCCCAACCGGAGTATACACCAAAACGGGAAGTCATGGTTCCGGTGCGAAGCCAGGGTAGCACCCCCAACTTGTTCTATGGAAAAAGAGAGAGTCATGTCGCAGCCGACTCAGGAAGGACAGACATTCCTTGTTTGCGTGCGATGTACCGGAGGAACACAACAAATGCAAGGATTCCACCTGCGAGTTCGACCATGGAGAAAAAGGACAACAAAAGAACTGGAAGAATCCAACCAGGGACCTGTTCGGAGGGATAAACACTGCTCTTGGATGTCTTTCGATAGCGAAACCAAACACGAACCTTCTGGGCTTTTTGGTAACAGAGATGAGAGGCAGCTTGTTGAGTTTGATGTTGAATCACTTTGCCTTTATAAGGTACTGCTAGTACAGGCCGACATATCGTTTTGACACCCGTCGAAGTGTCGGAGAGACGGCCTACTTTCACGACAGTCGCAGTCACCTCGACAGCATTCTCTCTAGCCACTACGATCTGATGAAACTGATAAAGAGACCACACTGACTCAGGTGCTCCAATGACAATCAAAAAAATCCCAAACGCAATCCATTTTTTTTCACTTGTATTCATCAAAAAAGTATCCTTCTCAGAGCCAAAAAAAGGAGAGAAGAGCATCGCTCCCAACCCAAAGTCCAGCCCACATTACCATAGTTCCGAAGAACAAGCTCGTTTCCGTTGTGTTACACAGCAAAGATACATCCGTCACTTTTTTCGTAACATGAGGCTTTGATGAAAAAAACCACAAAGATTCTTACTGTTATCCTTGGTGTTCTTCTTGTCACAGGAATTCTACTCCACGGGTTACTGCATTGGGATTATGAGTCCAAGCCAGATGTGTTCAACATGTTGGGTTTAAATCCAGCAGTTCGCTGGAAAGGAAAGCTCGCGCCCAACTTTCAACTCAGAGAGCTACACACGGGAAAGCTGATCTCCCTCCAACAGTACCGAGGCAAGGTCGTCATTCTCGATTTTTGGGCAAGCTGGTGCCCTGGTTGTCGCAAGCAGCTCAAGGTGTTACAGCGTATTCATCGTGATAAAAAGATAGCGACCAAAGTACGTATTCTATCGATCAATATGAAAGAGACAGCTCCCCCCAAAGCAGTTCGCGAATTCTTGCGTGTACGCGACCTCACATTCCCTGTCTTGCTGGCAACCAAAAAAGTAGTACAAGACTATAAGATATGGTTTTTCCCTGCGATGGTCATCATCAGTCCCACAGGTCAGGTAGTTTACAGTGGAGCGGAATTCCACACCGAATCAAAGATTCGAAACATACTTGCAACGATAACAAAACGATAGACAAAGGAGTGTTCCCGAAAGACACACAGCCTTCCAGAGAGCCGCTCTTTTTTTAGAAGAACGGCTCGAAAACGTGGGGGTCATTTCATCGCATCCTACAAGGATCGTTCGGAAGGATCGCCCTGAAGGATAACCCGAGCAGACAGGAGGGAAGCGAAAGAGGAGAAGATCAGTCCCAGGAGTTGCGACCCCAGGCATTCAGTTCTTCAGTGAGAACCGTAATCGCATGGAGGTTAAGGTCTTCCAAAGAAGACACGCCAGCAAGAGTCAGTAGCTTTTCTTGATCCAACC
>JALTMC010000267.1 GCA_027005175.1 Myxococcales bacterium | reverse complement strand
GTGATTTTTTTTTGAGATCCACGAATGACACGAATGGGACACGAATAACAGAAGATTATTTATGTTTTAACATGGATTGTTATCACTGACTTCGGGTCCGTTCAAACCGATCGGATGAGAGAGGTGCTGAAGAAGACAGGCTGCGTCAGAACTGGGAACAAACTCTTCATCCAGCGCGGCTCTCGGTCATAAGCGGGCATTAAAGCCGTGTCGTAATAAAAAATCAATACAAATCATCTGCATGTGGAGAGATTGGAATCACTGCCTAGCTCAATGATTCTAAATGGTTTCCTCTGAATCTAGTATGTCTTGCAGCAAGTAGTTCTTTTTCTGATATCTCTTGTCGGTTGGATGAGATTTGTCTCTGATAGCATCATCAATGCTATAAAACACAATCCTATGGCTCAAAAATTGTCTGTTGTAGATATAGAAATGCAGAACAGCTTAGAAACCAAAGCTAGTACTTTTAGGCTGTACTGTGAATGCTATGAAAATAGTAACTCAGAGATTTCGCAGAGGTAACTCATGAAAGCACCATTTGAGGTACTGTGAATGCTATGAAAATAGTAACTCAGAGATAGGCAACGAAAGTTTCCTTTGAGAAGAAGAACCGCGAATAGACGCATATGAACACATATAGGCAAAAAGAATATCGCTTCATTTCTTTGCGTCTATAGGCGTTCATTGGCGGTTCTTTTCTGACAACGATAGAGTGTATTATGTCTCTATGCCAAATGAAAACAGCACAACGATGTCCTTTGACAAGCAAAGCGATGTCTTTCCAAAAGCCCATAGGGCTTACTTTGAACGGGGCACCAACGTGGCCCGGACCATTCGCTTTGAACTTTGGGCATCGATGAATCGGGAACTCGTTGGCCTACGTGGCTGTGTCGGGCCTGTCGGCCTAAAGACCGATTCTCGACAAAACCACCCGCTTGAAGGCGGGCTTGGCTTGAAAACATTTCGCTTTCAACAAAACGAGGAACCAAGGACTCAATAATGTTCTTCCTGGCTATTCTTGTCACTTCCATGAACGAAGGACTCCGAAGGGAGCCCCAACTGGTTTCCCACGCGGTTCGAACCGCCCTGTGGAGTAAACATTTCAATGAGTTAGCCAGCAAGCTATTGGTGGAGCTTCGCAATTTTGGGCCAAACTTAAAATAGAGTATTAATGATTTCAATCAGTTACATAAGGCGGAACGAACCACGTGGGATCTGAAAGTGATAGGGGGAGGGGTCTTATGACAAACAAGGGGTAGATTCTCGCATGTGATTGAAAGTGACACGGTGCTATACATCATAAGCTCTATCCCCCCTCCTCCACCGTTGGTGGGGAGGGGGAAGTTGGAGTTCTATCTGAAAGTGATAGGGGGAGGGGTCTTACAAGGGGGCGACCTTAGATGGGGATTCGGCCAGCGTCTACGCTTTTGACTTCGATTTGCTTACCGTTGTTGAGGAAGGCCATTTCGAGGCTCATACGGGTGCGTTGTCGGGACTTTTCGTTGGGCGGAGCGATGGCGATTTGGTGAGCGAGTCGGAGTTGGGTAGGGCTGAGGTCATTGGCAAAGATACGTGCAGAGGTATCTCCTTTGAAGCCAGCATGAGCGACGCCGCGCAAAGAGCCAAGCACGATAATATCTCCGGTTGCCTTGATCTCAGCGCCTGCGTTTAAGTCGCCAAACACAACCACATCTCCCTCAAAATCAAGTGCATTGCCGGCACGTAGGGTGCGCATCACTTTGTGGAGTTCGCGATGAGGGGCAGCTTCCTTTGATGCGGGAGCTGCCTGTTGAGGCGTTGAGGGGGTCGGTTGTGAGGCCGGTTGTGTGGAGGGTGACGGTTTGACCATCGGGCTTGCGTGTGTCTGCGGTGTGATGGGGTTGAGAGGCGGGTTTGCGCTTTCGTGTTTGCTTCGAGACCCAGTCAATCCTCTGGCTTGTGGAGCATGAGCTGTTGGTGAAGCATTGATGCGACGAGTGACCGGAGCTGCTGCAGGCTTTGCGGGCATTGCGGGCTTTGCAGCCATTGTTTTCTGAGCGGCTTCCTTTCGCAGCATATCGATGGGGGATTGGTGTGAGCCTGTGTTGGGTGTGGGGGCAGGCTCTTGTTCGGGTGCCGTTTTGGGAGAAGGTGTTTGAATGACAACAGGGACACCGAACTCTCCTTCCAGATAAGATTCCAAGGCTTCTGGCTGTAGAGTTAAGCCTCCCACGGTCAGTCCATGTGACTCTACAATCTTGTGAATCTCAGCATATTGTAGGCGATCGATCTCGCGAGAGTTGAAGTTGAGAGTCAGGGTTGATGCATGTTTGAGCAGGGTGCTGTTGGCGAGCAACAGTTGTCGTAGTTCTTCGAGGATATGCATCAGGGGTGCATCAGCATCAATCATCAGTTCGAGAGAGCCGGGGCGACCTTTGATCTGCAGGCTTTTGAACGATGTGCTTCCATGGGAGCCAAAGGGGGTCTTGGGTGGCTCTTTTTGTGGAAACATCAGACCGGTAGCTTGCGAAGCTGGTGGTTTATGGGACGGAACGGTTGAATGTGGTGTCTGCAAGGGAGAGCTATTTCCATCAATTACTGCTGACATGGCGACCTCTTCTTGTCTGTTTCTCATGGGTTGCCGTTGGTGGGAGGCGAACCTTTTTGAGCGGCGTTAGGAGCCGATAACGCAAGACTATAGGAAGGAATGCTGCTGTTGGCTCGAGGCAGCAACCATTGAGATTGTTCATGGAGTTGGTGAGCATGGAATGGCATCGGGAGGTGGTCTCCGCGTTCCCAAAGCTCAAGTTGGTCATCATAGTGAGGGGAGCGTGGGTCTTCACATTGTCCACCACACAGGACCCAATTGGATCTATCCCAGTTTCCGAGGTCTATGATTTGGCGTGATGCGGAGCCGACACGATGTTCAAAGGGGCGGCTCCATGAGTGGTTCCCCGTATTTAAGGAGTTGTGTGTACCGCCTGTTCCAAAGGGACCTCGGGTCAGGGTGGATTGATAATTACCGCCCCAGAAAAAGAGCGGTCGCAGCGTCAAGCGGTGCATGTGTTTCCAGCTCCATTTGTTTGGGTCATTGTCGATCTTGTTTTGCAACGTGTGAAATGCTTGTGTGAGAGCGTAGTGGAGGATATCTTCGCGTGGTCTATCAAGCCAGCAGTCGTCTCGGCGAAAAAGAGCTTCGGCTGGGTGGCCCAATTCATCGGCGATATCGATCCAGCGGCGGTACAAGCTGTCGCCAAGGTTGGGGAGATAGGTTTGTTCAAAGAGTTTGACTTGAAACATCGTAAAGAAGGGAGCTGCGAGGCTTGCTGGTCCGTACCGACCGTTCCATTGTATCAGACTCTCCAGAGCTTCTTCTACAGGTGGTGTGAGTTTTGCGTTTTTCTGGTACGGTTGCAGTACACGCTGGATGAACTCACGACTCCAGGTACAGTACTGGTCGCGTTGCAAACGAGCCATCTGTTCGCTCGTTGCTGGGGTTCTTAGGTTCCGCTCCAGCAGTGCTTTGATTCGATTGGCGCGGTGGTTGGGTTCCCACAGCCCTTGAAGGGGGCTCTCAAACATCTGTGTGCTTGGATCTTGCCCCGATAAGATTAACATGCCGTCTTTTGGGTTGTACTGAAAGGGGAGCTGTTCAAAGGGGATATCACCCTGCCAGTCGAATGCACCATCAGCAGATGGCAGGGGGTGAAAGAGTCGTGGGCTGTGGTTCCGCTGTGGACAACGTCCTGCGATCATCGCCCCAATGTTGTTTTTTCTGTCGGCATAAACAAAGCCCAAGGAAGGAACTCGTGCATGCCGGAGCGCTTGTCGAAACTGCTCCCAGTTTTGTGCGCGATTAAATTGCAACAGGGCTTCGGACTCGCGCACACCTTCATGACCTGTCCAGGCCAGAGAGTAGGAGAGGTGGGCAGGCATAGGACCGCGTAATGCATCGCTGAGCAAGGGGCCTTTTGCGGTACAACGAACCCATCGCTGCTTGTCTTCCTCACCTCGAACGCGGATCACCTCTTCTCTCTTGATGAGAGGCAGCCAGCGAGATTGATAGCGGTATCGTTGACCGCTGGGGTCAAGCTCTTCCAAAAAGATGTCTGCATCATCAACACGGCTGAGCGAAGCTCCCCAGGCTATTTGGTCGTTGTGTCCGAGGTAAATGCCAGGGTGACCGGGTATGGAGATGCCAACCACATTGTAGCTACCGGCTGTGAGTCGTGTTTGGTAAAAGGGACAAGGCAGTCGCAGTGAGAGGTGAGGGTCGTTGCAGAGCATGGGGAGCCCACTGTAGGTCTGGGCTCCAGAGACAACCCAGGCGCAGCTTCCTTGTCCTGTGCCGGGGGGGAAAATTGTGCTGTCCGAAGGCTTCCCTTCTGTCTCTCTTTGGACGGAGGGGTTGGGCTTTTGAGCGGCAATCCACTGGTTGTACGTTTCGAGGTGGGAGAGGCTGAGGGAGAGGTGAGGAGGTAGTAGGGCCTGAAGCCGTTCTGGAGACTGTGCTAGCTTGTGAGAGAGCGCACCAAACGCCAAAAGAAGTCGCCAGGAGAAGCTGAGTTGAAATCCAATCAGGCGTAAGATGAGCAAGCTGTCGGTGGGTTTCCATTCCTCCGGTTCCGCAGCAAGAGCCTGGTAGCCGATCGACAACTGGCCTGTCTTTCGAGCAGTGGCCATCCACTCATTCACTCCTTCGGCGTAGACCACCAAAGCTCTGTATGTTTTGGGGGAGATCCAGGATAGCCCGTTGAGAGCAGCCTCCTGTAGGCCCAGCACTCTCATCATATAATCGATACTGGCCAGCCCTTGGCCCCGAAGATGAAGTGTATTGTCGAGACCAATCCCTGCGACATCTCCGTAAAGCTCGGCCAACCGACCGGCCGCCGTTCGACGCATCATATCCATTTGAAAGAGTCTGTCGCGTGCCGTCATAAAGCCTTGAGCGCGGAACATATCTTCTTCATTGTGGGCAAACAGGTGGTGGACTCCGTATGACTCTGTACGGAGTTCGACAGGGGCTCCCAATCCAAGGAGAGTCTCCTGCTGATTCCAGCGAACACGGCCAAACCATGGGCGTATCCATGACGACCATAACTGCTTGAACACCTTTTGCCCTTTTGTTGCTTGGAGGAAGCTATCTCTCCATATCATTCGGAGATAACGCGAATCGACTTGTCGCTCATTCTCGGTGTACCACACGCTTTTGAACAACTCAATTTTTTCGCAGCGCCCTGTCCTAGAGACATGCTATCCCTTGTCTCTCACGACTATGATAAGTATGCTATGGAATGGTCTCTTCTCTTGTTTTGTGCTATGAATTAAGCTCTCATCTTTTGAATCGCTTGCTCTGAAAGGGGCAGCACGATATGAGGCCATGCGAGGTTGAATCATACTTAGTTCGTCAACGACCCCCACCCCATCCGGACTTCGTCCTGTAGATTCTGCCGGACTCGCGAGCGGGAAGGGGTTTCCGCGCTCATAACATAAGAGGTTTTTTTCTGATGAACATCGGTCCTCTTGAGCTTCTTGTTGTATGCTTTTTTTGGCTCTGGGGAGTTCCCCTTGCGAATGCACAGAAGTGGGAAAAAATTATTGATGATGGCGAACCAGGGTACTCCGAAACAGGAAACTCTTGGGCGCAATACACCAACCCATCGGGGTATAAGGGCGACTATCGGTATCTCAGTCATAAGAATAAGGGGATCAAGCGTGTTGGTACTGCGACTTGGCAGGCTGTTGTTCCTCATACAGGACAGTACGAAATCAGTGTCCATTTCCGTGCCACGGTCAATCGAACCTCAGACGCTGACTACAATGTGTACGACGGTTCAGGAAAGCGTCATCATTTTTCGTTGAATCAAAATAAGCTTGCAACAGGTTGGCACAAGCTTGGAAGGTTCAATTATGCCAAAGGGCAAACCTCGCGGGTTGTTCTTGATGGAACAGATGACATTCTCTCTGATGAAGCAGACGCAGTGCGCTGGGTC
>JALTMC010000266.1 GCA_027005175.1 Myxococcales bacterium | reverse complement strand
TTTGGAGAGGAGCCAGTAAGGTGTTCGGATAAATTGAAGAGCTGCCTGTAACTGACAGTGGTTGGCTACTTTTTTGAGTTCTGCAAGGGGTCGTTGAAAGACGATGACTTTGCCAAGAAACCCTCCGACTTTCGGTTGTAGCGATACGTTGGAGGGGTGAACAGGTGCCGTTGGTGTTGCTGCAAACTGAGGGCAGGCAAAGGCTAGAGGAGAGAAGGAGTAGAGGCCTTTTCGCAAAACATATCGATCTGTCTTCGCTTGGTAAGCCATGCTTACAAAGAGGTAGCAGAATGGATTGGAGGGGTAGGACATCAACGCGATGTCGTGGATTTTTTCCTGTGGTGCGGCCTGTTTGAGAGCCGCTGTTAAAGTCCTTCGTGCCCATAGCGATGAGGTTAATAGGCAGCCCAGGACCAATAGGATTGCAGTGAGAGAAGCGAGTGCTTGGGCTTTGGGGGTGAGGCGATAATAGATCCATGCGCCATAGAGAAGCCCAACCAGAGCTACAGTTAGAGGATACCACCACATCTTAATGTAAAAAGCGAACAACGCGAGATTGGCGAGCGAATAGAGAGTGATGAGAGTGTTGCGACTCCAACGTCGTGTGACGCTTCGAAGTAGCCATGGGATGAGTAGGATCCAGAATAAGGGTTCGAGAATAAATACAAAGTCACCGTAGTACCAGCGATTGTCAAAGGGCCAAAAGGGGTGAACACCGTAGACGTTCCAGCTGTCCATTGTCAGGTGGACAAGAGAGCCTATTACTGCGAGGCCTGCAAACCAACGCCAGTCTAACGTAGACCAGTTGGGTCTTTTCCAACGGGAATAGATCCAAAAAATTCCAAGGATTAATAAAAGCTGAATGGGAGCAAACATCAAGGTATGCGTGTGGCCTCGATGATGTAAGATATAGCCCAGGCGTGCGTCCATAACAGCGGTGACGAGAAGGTCCAGGTCAGGGAAGTTATTGGCTAGAATCGAAGCGACATACATGGGTAAGGCTGCAGCAGAAGCTGTTGCCACTTCGGAGGTGACGTTCTTACGGCTGGCGGCTGCACGATACTGAAGGGCACCTTGGGCGAGAGCAGCCCCCACCAGAGAGTGAGTGATATTGTCCATGAATGGGCTTTCGGTGTTGGGTGGGGTTAGCGGAGGATGGCGTTGAGGTTCTTTTCGAGTTGTTTGATGATGCGTTTGCGGTTCTTACCAACTTCTTTGTCGGTGAGGGTTTTGGATGGGGATTGGAAAGTCAGGTGATAGGCCAGACTTTTCTTACCTTCTTCGACCTGCTTACCTTGAAACACATCGAACAGCTCTACAGACTGGAGCAAGAACCCGCCCGACTTGCGAATCTCAGCTTCGACTTCGGAGGCGGGTAGGTTGGCATCTACAACCAAAGCGAGGTCTTCACGAACAGCCGGAAATGTCGAAACATCTGTGACCTTGTGGGCTGGTTGGATCAGTGGGAACAGTGCTTCGACATCGAGTTCGGCAGCGAGAATAGGAGTGTCCAACCGAATGTCGAAGGCTTCTTTGACCAAGGGGTGGATCTCGCCGATGATTCCGAGCTTCTTTTTGCCTTTCATCACCGCAGCGGTGCGCCCCGGACGGAACGTTGGGTGCTCTGCTACAGTGAGATGCCAGCCATCGATATGTAGATCAGCAAATAGATCTTCCAACAATCCCTTCAGGTCGAAGAAATCGATGTTGCTGCTCGCGTCTTTGTCTTGCCAAAAAGCATCTGCTCGTGGGCCTGTTAATGCGAGGGCCAGTTGTAGGTCCTCATTGGGTAGTTGGCCTTCGTTGCTGGAAGGTAGGTATACTTTGCCCAACTCAAACAATGCGATGTGGTTTTGGAAGCGACTGTTGGTGGCCACCATATCCATCACACTCGCCAGTACGCTGCGACGCATCACGGTCTTATCCACAGAGATAGGATTTGCGATCCCTACGTAGGGAGGGGTGGTTTTTTCCTCTTGTGGAGTGGAGAGAAGCCTGGCTTCTTGTTCTGGACTGGTCAAGCGATAGGTGATCACTTCCTGCAAGCCCAGCTCGGTCAGGGTGTCTGTGATTCGGTGCTCGTTGAGCAGCGGGGTGTTGTTGCGTTGTGGAGGGAGGCTGTCGGCCATCTCTGTGGTAGGGATGCGATCATAGCCATACATTCGACAAACTTCTTCCACCAGATCCTGGGTTCCATAGATGTCAATACGATGGTCAGGGCTGGTGATTGTAGCCTCTTCCCCCTCCAACTCTACCGTGAACTCCAGGCGCTCCAGCAGCTCCTTCATTTCGGAGGCTGTGACGGTGATGCCGCCGACTCGTTTCACCTCCTTGGGGGTGAGTGTCAGTGTTGTGGGCTTGGGTGGAAGGGGGTAGTAGTCCACCATTCCCTGAGCTACAGTGCCACCTGCCAGGGTTCGCAACAACTCTGCTGCTCGTTTGGCACCCAAGAGTGCCTGGGCGGGATGGACGCCACGGCTGAAGCGAAAACCTGCGTCACTGGCAATTTTAAGGGAGTTGGCACTGCGACGGATATTCATGAAGTCCCAGCCAGCTACTTCGAGCAGAACATTGGCGGTGTTGTCGTTGATCTCGCTGTCAGCACCGCCCATAATACCACCAAGACTCAACACTCCCTCTGGATCTGTGACCAGCATGTTGAAGTCCTTCAACTTGTGCTCAACACAATCCAGAGTGGTGAGGACTTCGCCATCTTTGGCAAAGCGTGTGATGATCTTAATGGGGCCATCGGCATTGTAAGAGTCTGCGCGTTTTCGGAGAGTGTCGTAGTCAAAGGTGTGGTTGGGTTGTCCCAACTCCAACATCACATAGTTGCTGATGTCAACCACCACATTGATGGGTCGTTGACCTGCGAGCCGAAGGCGTCGCTGCATCCAGTCGGGGCTCGGTATTTGCTTCACCCCTTCGATTAACATCGCGATGAATCGGGGGTTATACTTTGGATCGTCTGTATGGATCTCGACCTTTCCTTCGATGGTCGGACCTTCTTGGGTCACTGCAAAGTCGGGCATTCGCAGCTCTTTGCCTGTGAGGGCTGCGACCTCACGAGCGACACCTACAATGGATGCGCAACGCGCGATGTTTGGAATGATATTGAGTTCGTAGACAACATCCCCGAACACTTCAGTGAGCGGGGTGCCTGGAACACCTTCTGAGAGAAGCATGATACCTTCATGCTCGTCGCTGATACCCAGCTCTTTTTCCGAGCAGAGCATACAGCGGTTTTCAATGCCTCGAAGGGCTCTACTTTTCAGCTTTGTTTTAACGAGACCTTCTTTGTAACCGTCGTATAACTCTGCGCCTTCAAGCGCGAGAGGAGAGTACAAACCCTGCTCTGTGATGTCGCCTTGCCCCAGGTAAGCAAACAGGTTGGGTGCTCCTGTCACAACCACTTCGGGTTCTTCCCCACCGTATTCAACAGTGGCAAGCACCAAGCGGTCTGCGTTTGGATGTTGCTCGACTTTGAGCAACTGTCCGATGACGAGCTTTTCGGGGTCCCAGACCAGGCGTTGTTTGTCGTTGCCTCCCGGTATTCCGATATAATCCATCTTTTCGACTTCGAGGCCCGCGATCGTGAGCATATCACCCAGCTCTTCAGGGGTCATCTCAATGTCTACATATTCTTTTAACCATGACAGTGGTACAAGCATTGGAAAACCCCTCTAGAATTGCTGTAAGAAGCGCAAGTCGTTGGACCAGAAATTTCGAATATCGCAGATGCCATAGTTCAACATACAGATGCGTTCGACACCCATACCAAACGCAAAGCCGGAATACTCGGAGGGATCGTAGCCACCATTTCTCATCACATTGGGGTGCACCATGCCAGAGCCAAGGATCTCAAGCCATCCAGTGTGTTTGCAAAGCTGACAACCGTCACCGTCGCACAAGATGCATTCCACATCCATTTCAGCGCTGGGCTCGGTGAATGGGAAGTAATTGGCACGAAAACGGACATTGCGATCCGCGCCAAACATACGTCGCGCGAAGTCGGAGAGGGTGCCTTTGAGATCAGCCAAGCTGATGTTATGGCCGATGGCCAATCCCTCCACTTGATTAAACTGACATTCACTGCGCGATGTGATCTGCTCGTAGCGGTAGACTGTACCTGGCAAGATCACACGAATGGGTTCGGGGTGATACTCACGCATGGCGTGAATTTGTCCTGGACTGGTGTGTGTGCGCAACAACATCCCTGGTGAGGTGGTGTGAAACGTATCCCACATGTCACGGGCAGGGTGATGCTCCGGGATGTTGAGCATCTCAAAGTTGTACTCGTCGGTCTCTACCTCTCGACTCTGATACACCTGAAACCCCATATCACCCCAGATCCGATAGATCTCTCGCAACGTTCGGGTAATGGGATGTAATCCACCTTTGCGTGAACGACGACCAGGCAGTGTAATATCCAAAGCGTCGGAAGCCATCTCGGCTTCAAGCTGAGCCATTTTAACTTCTGTTTGGCGAGCATCAAACGAAGATTGCAGGGTCTGCTTTACCTCATTTGCCCGCTTGCCAAAGACGGGCTTCTCTTCTTTGGATAAAGAACCCACCTGTCGCATCAGTGCGGTCAGTTGACCTTTGCGCCCCAAGGTGTCGCGAAACCAGGCTTCCAGGTCCGCTGTACTTTTGAGCGTGGTGAGTTTGCTTTTGGCGTCCTCAAACAGTTGTTCTAATTGCTCGATCATTGCTTTGCTTCCGATTTTTTCCAGAGAAACGAATCTACATACACTTACTACTACGCTTTGAACAGAAACATGTTCAACAGCGTAACATTCCCAAAGGATTGCAGTCTCTTTCGCACAAAAAAACGTGTAGCGCAATATGCGCTACACGTTCCGAAATTCTAGAATCCACTTCTGAGGTAGCGTTAAAGGGCGAAAAGGGACGAGGTTCTTGACGTCAATGGGCACTCGCAGTGTGTCCTCACCGGCGACGGGATGTGAGGGAGTGGAGTCTGTTGGGAGGGAAAGCTTAATGATTCTCTGATGGTAGGGTGTTGGCGGGGGTGAGAGGTGCGGCTCGTGCTGCACGACAAATTTACAGCACGCGCTGTCCGAGTGGCTCACCAGGCTGGCGCGTCCCTTCGTACAGTGGACTGTTTGACGTTGGAGTTGCTGGTCTCGCATTGTCGCTTGCCGTAAGCACTTTCCCGGCTGCGCCTGAGTGGCAAGCTTGGCCGGTGCTCGCACTTCTGCTGCATCGGTCGTCCCCCTACTGAGGTCGTGTTGCATCCAGTGGTTGCACGCTTCGACGTGGTGGGCGTCCTTCGCGGTGGGGCTCTGCCTCAAATATCAAGGGGTTAGGGCCGCGTGCAGTGCTGCTCGTTGTCGCACTGGCAGTACACCGTACCGTGCGCTTCCCCTTGGGTGTCTCCATAGAGGATGCGTCGATCCCTGTGATCCTGATATTCGCTTCCGAGAGACCTTTCTCCTGGGCGTCCGTATCACAAACGCTTAATAACGGAGAAAACCTCCTTGCGGAGATGACTGGCGACAAGCCGAAACCTGTCTCATCCAGTCAGGAAGCCTACATCAAAAGTGGGTTCTATAATTTCCAAAGAACAGGTTGAGGAACATAGCAACCTCTTTCACAGAATGCAAGTTCTTTACCAAAAGTTGTGCCAAACCTCTTCCCAAACACCTGGAAAGAGTGAAAGTTAAGTATCTCAACCCACCGTGTCTAGCCCAGCCTTGTGGGCTTATACCCAGGATATATCTTCTTTGGCTTTCCAGCCTCATACTTCAGTGCGAGGGGTCATAAAGAGCGTGAAGACCAACAAGATATCCTGTGAAACACGCAATACATTTCTGGGCATCAACGTCTCCTTCTCCTTTTACGGCGAGTGCGACGTCTTCTTCTACGACGGGTGCGACGTCTTCTTCTATGACGGGTGCGACGTCTTCTGGCGCGACGTTTTGCTTTGCGTTGGTTGCGAAGTATGCGTGAGAAGGGGGA
>JALTMC010000265.1 GCA_027005175.1 Myxococcales bacterium | reverse complement strand
GCTCAAGCTCTATCGTGGAAAAAGAGGAGTGCTGAACAGCCACACGAATGGAGGGCAAAAACGTATGTGGAACAGCTCCACCCCCGACGGTAGCATGTCCTTCTTTGACTTGCAGCGTCAAAGCTGGTGCATTTTTAAGTCGAGACACCAAAGAATCGGCCCGCTCTCGCAATTCTTCCATGCTACAGGTCATCTTATTCCAAACAGGGATCTCGGCCTTAACTTGCTCATCTCCCTCAAGATAGCACTGCAACGTGGCCTCCAGAGCAGCCACCGTTAACTTATCGGAGCGCAAAGCCCGAGCGATGGGATGTGTCGCAGCTCTCTGAACCCATTCCTTCTTTCCCAGGATGATACCAGCTTGGGGTCCACCCAGCATCTTGTCACCACTCCAAGTAACAAGTTCAACCCCCGTTTGTACAACCTCTTGTACCGTTGGTTCGTGAACCTTTGTACCATCATAGTTTTGAATCAAAGCTCCCGAATTCGGCAGTTTCATCAACAAACCACTGCCGAGATCAGCCATGACAGGAACACCGTGCTGCTTTCCCAAAGCCACCAGCGCAGAGAGTTCCACTTCTTTGGTAAAACCTTTGATGGAGTAATTGCTACAATGCACTTTCAACAACATCCCTGTATCCGGCCCCATCGCCTTTTCAAAATCTCGCAAGTGGGTTCGATTGGTTGTTCCCACCTCAACAAGCCTTACACCTGCCGCTTCCATCACCTCTGGAATTCGGAAGCTACCGCCGATTTCGATGAGTTCGCCACGAGAGATGATCACTTCCTTATCGTGGGCTACGGCTGCGAGAGTCAGCATGACAGCTGCCGCACAGTTGTTAACAACCAATGCATCCTCACACCCCGTAAGTTCGCATAGAAGTTCCTTCACACCTGCCATCCGGCGTCCACGCTTTCGACCATGCAAATCAAATTCAAGATTGCTATAACCAGAGGCAACCTCTATCACTCGCTGCAATGCTCGTTCAGCCAAAGGAGAACGCCCCAAGTTTGTGTGGACCACAACACCTGTCGCATTGATCACGCGCCGAAGGTCTCCACGCCGCAAGGCCACAAGCTTGTCTTCCAAGTGAGGAAGGATGTCCTGAAGAGCTTGTTCTTTGGAACTTAAACACAAACCCTCCTTCATCACCCGGTGTCGAAGCGAAGCGACACCTTCACGCAAAGCTCGAAGCACTAGAGGTCTGGGCCAGTCGTTCAGGAACGTTGCAACGCCTTGATGTTGGATCAGCTGCCCAACATGGGGCAGATAGGACAAAGAGAGTCGCCAACTCTCAGCTTCGTTATGATCGTGTTTTCCCATAATTGACTTCGCTTGACTCCCTCTCTTACAAACCACTTAACAAACGACTCAAAAAAATCAGACATAAGATAGCATGGAAGGCTACACACGCGAAGCCTTGATTTCATCCGGGCACACCACCAAAGCAGCACAGAAGATAAGTCAAGTGGCCCTCCCACACACAGTTTCCTAGAAAGCAAAACGAATCAAGCCTACAAAAAAGAAAATCAACCTACTGATACAATTGAAATTTATTCAAGCCTACAAAAAAAAACAAAAAGATTCTGAATAATTGCAATCTCCCTTCGTCAAAAGGGCGCGCCAAGAAGGAAATGCACCCACACTTGTGAATTGGAGAGATTCGTTATGAAAAAACTAATGATAGCTTTTTCTGCCACTCTGATCATGCTTGCGTTTACACTGCCTAACGCAAGTGCGAGACACCCACGAAGATGTACAAAGTATGTCTATAAGACAAAAAGAGTATGTCACAACAAAGGCACACAACGGTATTGTGCACGCTACGCTCGCGGCCATCGACGCTGTGTTCGCTATCGCACCCATCGTCGTTGTCGCCGCTACCGCACCCATCGTCGCTGTATTCGATGGCGCAAGCACCGACGCGGTTTTCGTCGCCATCGTCATTGCATTCGCTGGCACAAGCATCGTCGCTGTGTGAGCTGGCACAAGCATCGTCGCTGCGTCAAGTGGCATGCCCACAGTCGACGCTGCATTCGCTGGGTCCGAAGGACTCGTCGCCACTGTCACACCAAGCGTTTTCGCATTTGTGTACGATACAGTGGTTGTGCACGTTGGGCTTACAAAACAAAAAGACATTGTCACTACAAAAGAGTTCGTCGCTGTACACGCTACGCTCGCGGTCACCGTCGCTGTATTCGCTATCGCACCCATCGTCGTTGTCGCCGCTACCGCACCCATCGTCGCTGTATTCGATGGCGCAAGCACCGACGCGGTTTTCGTCGCCATCGTCATTGCATTCGCTGGCATAAGCATCGTCGCTGTGTGAGCTGGCACAAGCATCGTCGCTGCATCAAGTGGCATGCCCATGGTCGTCGCTGCGTCCGCTATGGCTACACCAAACGTCGTGTCTGCCATGCGAAACGAATTCGCTACTGTGCAAGCCGTCGAGGCGGAAGCTTCAAATAAACACCTGCTCCTCTAACTCCTTTCTTATATACAACTCTCCCTCACTTCCTTTCTTCCCCCTACAACTCTCCTTCACTTCCTTTCTTACGTTTTCTCCTCTTCCTTTCTTATGTGATGTCTTCACCTTTGAGATTTCTCCATTTTATGGATATCGTGTGAGGTTCCGATCCGATCGGAACGAAGCGAAGCGAAAGAGAGAGGACAAGTCCCCCGCTTGTGAAGAAACGATTCAAAAATGCAATACAGAAAAGGAGTTGAAAGGGGAGTAAGACAATCTATCCTCTTGTTTGCAAAACTCAAAACCGATGTGAAGATCTGTAGAGTCGAAGGGTTCTGTTTTTCGTCCATTAACGAACTTGCTTGTATCTGTGCATTTTGCTAGGATGACACAACATTTTCGAGAAGAAGAGGCATGCGAGTTGAGATGAGAGGAACTGGATGACGAAAAAAGACAGTGCAACCGCCCAATCTGCTGAGACAGGTGGTGGAGATTTCTTTGATGACATTTCTGTGGATCTGCAATCTCAATTCAGTGAGTTTGCGGGGAAAGAAGAGTCTTCAGAGACAAAAGGCACAGATGAAGCAAGCACCCAGTTGTTTGCTTCCGATTCATCAGCATCCTTGAGTGATCTGGACGAAGCCGAAGGCTCTGTGTTTGACACATCATCCGATACGCCCCCCCCCCCAAGCAGTTCAGAAGAATCATCGCAATCACAAGCTACTGGTGAGTCTGAGGAGAGCAAAGAAATGAGCCTGTCGGATATGGAGCCTTCTCAAACAGAGGAAGTAGAAGCGGCCTCCAACGAGGAAGTGGAAGCGGCCTCCAACAAGGAAGAAGAAGCGGCCTCCGATGCGAAAGTCAGCTCAGATGAGGTAGCTAGCCCAAGCGCGGGAGAGGAATCTCCTGCCGTGGTCGTTGTAAAAAAGAGTTCGGGAGAACAACACACAGAGAGTCTTAAAGTACCAAAGGTATTTGCTGCCTCAGCGTTGAATCACACGATCGATGTGGGAGGTGTGACTTATACCCTCCACAACCCACTGGAAGAAACGGCAGAACGTATAGCCTGGCGCTCCACATGTCCAAGTGAAGGGGACCAGCCTCCTCAACCTGCCTATGTTGTAGAGATGTCTTTGAACGAATACAGAGCTTCCTACCAACACTTTCCAGAGCTTTCGGAGACGAGTGTTCTGGTTGCTCCGCAAGTATTGGAAGAAGACGATCGAGCCTTCTTGGTGTATTCACACCCTCAAGGGTACAGCCTCTCTGAAAGAATTCGAGACCCTCAGCATCACTGGACCATACAGCAGATGCAGAGCCTGATTCATCAGCTAGGGCACATGATGATAGAACTCCACAATGCAGGGCATCTATTCCTACAGCTCACGGATGAGAGTATCTGGATCCAAACGGATCGCTCCCCTGTGGTTCACGGTATTGATCGTGTGTACAACAACCGAACGCCCAACCACCTACTACCCATCTTTGAAGGCTTCTCTGCACCTGAGATATACCACCAACATGTCCCTGTTGGCCCCTACACCGATGTATTTGCGTTAGGTGCTCTGCTCCACTATATGATCAGCCAGTGTCCCCCCTTCAATCATCTCGATCTGGCAGAACCTTATGTTCCCTCCCTGCGAATCTATCAGCTTGATTTTCCTGTTGGCCTTGACCATGTTTTGTTTCGAGCTTGCCACCCAGACACGGCGTTGCGCTACAACTCTGTGGGTGACTTTCTTGGAGCGTTGGACCGAGCGATTGCAGAGATTGAGGCACGCCACCGGGCTCCCAGACAAAACCTTGATCTGTCTGTGGGACACGACATCCATATCGGTATCAACAAAGCACAACGCAATCCAACCAACCAAGACGCCCTGTTCTGGCGGTTTGACAAAAGCACCTCCAAAGGTCTCTTTATCATCGCTGACGGCGTGAGCCATTGCAATTATGGCTCAGGAGACAGGGCCTCCAGCATCCTCATTGCATCCGCACGCGAGCACTGGAACTTACTGGTTCAAAAAGAAGTATACCAACAACCCATTCCTTCGGCCCAGCGTCGCCGATTTATCCAGTCTATTTTTGACGCTGCAAATGCAGCTATATCTCGTGAGATCAACCGGCTTTATGAGCGCGTGGATGGGTATGTTGAAGATGTCATGGGCTCCACCTGCGTGATGGCATTCCTGGATGGGAATGAAGTAACCATCGCAAACTTGGGCGACAGTCGTTCCTATCTTAAGACTCCCTATTATATCGAACAGATCAATGTGGATCACGACTACAAAACGGCCCAAATGCAGGTGGGATGTGATCTTCGCTCCATCCAAAACCTTATGGGTGCCAGTCTGATCACCCGATGTGTTGGCTCATGTCGAAAAGATGAGAAGCTCAAAGTCGTACCCCTTAAACTACAACCCGACTTCTTTGAACTCAAGCTCCAAAAAGACGACATCCTTGTCTTGTGCTCGGATGGATTGAGTGACTATGCAGGGAACTCAGAAGCAGAATCAAGAGAGACTATCGCCAAAATACTCGATGTTCACACCGAGCCCATCAGCGCTGTATTCTGGCTTGTCGCATTGGCCAACCAGCGAGGTGGTGGAGATAATATCTCTGTCATTGAGATCAAAGTTCTGGATACAGTTCAATAAAGAAGAGACCCTTACAGGCGCAACCTGACCTGTGTTTTCTGTGGAAACGAGAATGATAACCTGTCCGATTTGCCAGTCCGAGAATGAAGTTGGTTTCACCGAGTGTATCTTGTGTGGCGCTCCCTTGCCAACCGAAGAGGAAACAAATGCAGAAGCGGCACCATCTCTTCAGACCCCTGAGGAAGTCGTTGCTCCTTCTGCTCCGGCACAAGCTCCCTCCCCACCACTCCCCTTGGAACCATCACCGCTTGCCTCAGGGCCTACTCCAGCACAGGCAGGTCCAGCCATGACAGTTCCTCCCCCCTCTCTCATGCAGGACTCAAGCCACCTACTTTCAAGCTTACCCACCTCTTCTTCTGGAAGCTCGACTCCACACTCGGCGATGGACCCGATCGTATCGACCCAACCAGCTCCCATATACGAGCAATCTCATCTACCGACGCCGGAAGAGATCCCCCAAACAACACGCTCACCAGAACATACGGTACCTACATCTCAAGCTGAAATACCTGCTCAACCCGTCATTCCACCCTCTGGCACACTTTGTTTGATCGTCTACTTTGAACGTCGTCCTGCCTATTATCTGCCTGTCATTTATGACGAGATCCTGATTGGCCGCACAGATCCAGCCTCGAACGCTTATCCCGATATGGATGTGACTCCTTTTGATCCCGAGCTGGCGATTTCTCGAAAGCACTGCTACCTCTATCGAGAAGGAGAGGAGTACTTCATCTACCCCATCAGCAACTCGGGAACCCAAGTCAACCAGGAAATGATCGACATTGGAACCAAAAAACGTCTACACGAAGGTGATGTGATCATCCTCTCTGGACGTCTGGCGATTCGGTTTACCAGGATCCAATAAGCC
>JALTMC010000264.1 GCA_027005175.1 Myxococcales bacterium | reverse complement strand
TCCAACAGGCGGTGACAAGATGTTAATGCGTAGCTCAACGGCTACCTTTACACCTCGGTTGATCCTGGATTATCGTCACTCCAGTGGGTTTGTTGTGGCTCTCAATGCAGGGTACCGGTTTCGGGGTCGAGCACAACTCCTAGACCTCGTGGTTGCCGACGAATTACGATTCGCTCTCGGCATGGAAGTACCTCTCTTCTTTCGAGAAGTTTCTGTGGTGGGGGAACTCGAAACTGCGATCGGAGTGGGGCAATTAACAGGAGAATCCAAAAGGCCCTTAAGTGCCGATAGCCCCACAGAGTTGCGCCTTGGTATACGATGGCGACATGCGCCCTCCGGTTTGATGTTGGGGTTGGGAGCTGGGGTTGGTTTAAGTCAGGGATATGGTGCTCCCGATCTTCGTATTCTATTCTCTTTGGGGTGGAGCTTTGATCTGGCGAAGCGAAAGCCGATTCTTCCATTTCGGAACAAGGTGAGAGTGGCACAAGCGACTCCTGCAAGTCGTCCGAACCTACCACCACCCCCAAAACTTACGGGGGTTCCGAAGACTGTGGTTCGACCACCACCCAAAGCTAGAGTTGGCACGCTGCCCTCGTTGTCCACAGCTGCTCCTGCATTGTCTACCGCAGTGTGGTCGACGATGGTGAAAGAAGCCAACAAAAAAGATGCTGATGGAGATGGCATCCCTGTGCCCCAAGACAAGTGCCCTCTCAAGGCAGAAGACTTTGATCATTTTGAGGACAGTGATGGATGTCCTGATCCAGACAATGATCGCGATGGTATCCCGGATACTCGTGACAAATGCCCCAAGCAAAAAGAGATCTACAATGGGGTCAAAGACGATGATGGATGTCCTGACAAAGGGAAATCAAAGATCGTATGGAAGCGTGGAACAAACTCGTCAGGCAAGATTCAAATCAATGAGAAGATCTTCTTTAATTCAGGAAGCGATAAAATTAAACGACGATCGCTACCATTGCTGCGGCAACTTGCAGGATTTTTAAAGTCCAATTGGTTGATTCGTGAAGTCCAGATCGAAGGACATACAGACAGCCGGGGTGATCCGGAGATGAATGTTGACCTGTCCGAGCGACGAGCCCGACGGGTGATGTCTGTGTTGGTTCGGTTGGGAGTTGCCCAGGTACGACTTCAAGCGAAAGGGTTTGGGTCCAGGAAGCCCGTGGCTTCTAACTCTTCTCGAAAGGGGCGAGCTGCCAATCGAAGAGTCGTGTTTAAAGTGCTCAAAGTGCTGGATGCCAAAAATCGGAAAGGAGGTATCCGATGATGTCTCTTTTTCATCACAAACAAAAACTCCAGAGTTGCCCCTCGAAAGTGGGGAGTTACTCTTTGGAAGCTGGTTCGGCGAAGAGCCGCACCTCTTCCTTGGAACAGACCGATCACCTTGCGAAGAATGCCTGCGATTGTTGTGTTGGTTCGGCGAAGAGTCACACCTCTTCTTTGGAGCAGACCGATCACCTTGCGAAGAATGCCTGCGATTGTTGTGTTGTTTCGGCGAAGAGTCTCACCTCTTCCTTGGAACAGGCCGAGCACCTTACAAAGAATGTCTGCGATTGTTGTGTTGGCTCGGCGAAGAGTCACACCTCTTCCTTGGAGCAGCCTTCGCGGTCTTGCCTTTGGGGGCACTTGGTGAAAGAACACTCTCGCCGGTCCTTCGATGCTTGGTTGCGGATGTTCGGCTGTTTTGGTCTTTTTCTTTTGTTGTTTATGGGCTGGATGCCACAAGACGCCTGGGGGCGTTGTCGTTATAAGAAAAGGCGCATCAAATGGCACACTGTCCAACCGGGTGAGTCTTGCTGGAGCATCGCGATAAAGCTGTTTGGGGATGGTCGGAAGTATCGAGTGATTCACAAGTACAATGACTTGGGGAAACTACCTCATATCCTTAAGCCCGGTCTCAAGCTTTGTTTTCCTGCTTCGACAAAGGACCCTGATGCTCGGATTCTTTGGAAACGCCGCAACGCTGAGGCCAAGCCACCGCGAGCCTCCGACTGGCGCAGGGCTTATAATAAGATGGCCTTGTGGAGTTTGTACAATGTTCGGACTCGTCGTAAGTCGATGGCTAAGCTCGGCTTTCTTGATAAGTCGAATCTTTTGCTGCGCGAACTCTCCAGGATTATTATTTATGGAAGCTCTGCCCAACGTATTCGCCGTCGAACATTTTCGCAGCGTACGATTGAAGTCAAAGAGGGGGTTGTTCGAGGAGGGTTGGCGAGCCTTGATGAGCCAGGTGCTGGTACAAAGCGAAAAGCGAAGAAAAAGCGCAAACCCATGGTGATTAAGACGCCGGCAGGACGCGTTGAATTAAATTCCAGCTCTGCCCAGATTGAGTATCGCCGGGGAAAGAAGACGTCGGTAGTGTCGGTCTATCAGGGGATGGTGAACGTCAAAGCAAGAGGCAAGGTTGTTCGTGTCCCAGAGGATTTTGGGACGTATGTGAAGAAGGGGAAGCCACCAGCCAAGCCAAGGCCCTTGCCCAAGGCTCCCGGTTGGTTGAACCGTAAATTCAGTGGGATTGGGATGGTGATCCCCGGTCGTCAAACTACGTCGTATACTGTGCATTGGACTCGTGTTCGCCGTGGCTTCACGTATCGCTTGGAGTGGTCACGATGGAGCGGGTTTCAAGAACTCGTTGGCTCGGTGGCTTGGTCTTCCAACCCTCATCGCAAACGTAAAAAAGATGAGCGTGTTGTGTGTCATCAAACAAAAACACAGTGTACGATTTCTCGGCTGCGACCGGGACAAACATATTTTGTGAGAGTCTCTGCGAGAGACGATATGGGCATGGAGGGACGCTTCTCCAAGAGGTTTCAAATCAATGTGGTTCAACTGCAGATGAAAGCTCCTCGTGCTGTGGTTGGAAACATCCAACAGTTTGCGGGCTGGTTGAGTTTGATGCCACCACGCCCTCAAGCGATGCCAAAACCTCCTTCCCTTACAAAGTTCATGACAAAGCTACAGCGTCTTCGTGCCAAACGACGTTATCAAGGACAAAGGGAGGCTGTTCAACTTTACAACAAAGCAGTTCAAAATCTTGAAATCGCAGTGGGAAAGAATACGAAAAAGTTTCGTGCCTTTCAGCATGGAGTGCAGCTTCTTGGTCCGAAGAAAGAGGTGCTTCGGCTTCGGATCAAAGGGCAACCTTCGATAGAGTCTGTTGTTCATGTTCATGTGCTCAAAGTTCTTGGGGCTCTCTCTACTCCATCAGCACCCATTTTATGGCGAAAAACTCCCCAAACTCTTAAGTTACGACTCTTTGATGAGAATAAGAATCCTGTGTACCTACCGCGTGTTTCTATTCGTGCGTATCCAGGAGGGCCTCTGTCTTTTCGCTCTCGATGTGACGATAAAAAAGGAAGCGATTCGCGCGGATGTTTTCGTGTGACGTTGCCAAAGTACAAAAAGTATCCTGGACCTAAGGTGTGGGTTGTTGCAAGCTGGCCTGGTGGTGAACTTGCGAGAGTCGCGGTTGCTGTGAAGACGCCAAAGATTCAGGGCAAACTGACTGTACCCAAGAGCTTGCAACTGACAGAGAAGAAACAGATCTCATTGAGCATTGTAGAAGACAACAAGCCTCCAACACAACAGCTCGAAGGTCTTACCATACGAGCTTATCCAGGTGGCTCTCTCCACGTTAAAGCGGTGGGACAAGGTCGATATGTCGCTACCTTGCCTGTTTTCAAAACGGTTCCAGGTAAGAAGGTGTGGGTTGTCGCAAACTGGGCTGGTGGTGAACTGGATCGTCGGGAGATTGTCTTTAAGCTTCCAGACCATCGTTTTCTCTGGCCGGAAATGCCTGCGTCTTTCGAGTGGAGCCTGTCGGGGCCGGGCTTGCCATCGCGGGCAGCCAAGCCTGTTTCTATGGTTGGCTTATCGAGTTTTATACAACAGACCCCTCCTGCCAACGATGGCTCCACGGATATCGCATTGCGTCTGGCCTTGCGAGGCCAGCTTGCTTTCTGGAAACAACGTGCCAGTGTTGATGTTGATTTGCCGTGGCTACAAACGGGATTATTGAAAGATGCTGTCAATCAAAATCGCCTGGGGGACTTCCGTTTGGGGGCAAAAATCGTAGCCTTTGAGCATGAAAAGTTTCTGCTCTCACCTTCTTTGCGCCTTCGATTTCCCACAGGGGGCTTACCTCGGGCACAACGGGATATGGGGCTGGAACCCGGTGTGTTGGTGGCCTGGAAGCCTGTTCCAAACCTGCATCTCAGCTCGAATCAGATCCTTGTGATTGCCACAGACTTTGGCCCCAATACTGCTCTTTATTACTCCTCTTCCTATGCTGTGGCATGGCGACTGTGGAAGTTTCTTTCTGTCGGAATAGAGTTTGACATGGGGATCGGGTTACTCGAACCCAACCAGACTAATGTCGCGGTAGCTATGGGGCTTGGAGGCTCCATTCGGTTTCACTTGGATCGCTTCCGTGTTGGCATTGTCGGCGGTGGTGCTCTCAACGACGCCGGACGTCGTTTGTTTGGTGGCTTCACCCTCGGACTCACCCTTGATATAGGGTTCCAATAGGTAAAAGAAGAAGGCCATCTCATCGAAAGAGGAGGTCCCTTGTCAAACGAATTAAGGAGTGACTGTTATGCGATTGAGTTTGCGGACCAAGCTGGTGGGCTCGATGTTGTTGTTGTCCTTCACTATTTTAGGAGTCACTGCCACTCTTTTAACACAAAAAAGTGTGGGTAAGCTAACGACAGATGCAAACTCATACCGACGGCTGGTTTTGACTTCCTTTATTCAGAAAACCAACAGCATGGTGGAACGTGTACAGGAGGGGATGCTCTTTGTCGGTCGTTTGCTCCCACGTCAAGATCTTGACGCAGAAGAGCGAAAGCAGCGCGTTGTCAACTGGATGGAAAGCTCCCAATATGTGAGCCAAATCGCGATTTACCACCCAAAGGGGCCGCGAGTTCAGACCATCTTGTGGAAAGAAAAACACGGTCAGCTGAAGCCTCCTGATAGGCTCACCTCTGCACAAATCGCGAAACTTAAGGTACGCAGGACAGTCTTTCTTCCTGTTCAATTTGGTCCAACGGGGGAGCCTTATCTTCCGATTGTGATGACGATGCTTAAAAAGAACAAGGCGGTCTATGCTTATCTTTGGAGTGTATTGTCTCTCAAGCCTCTCTCGGAATGGATGAAGGCTTTGCAACAGCGTCAAGGTGCAGAGCTTCTTCCCTTGGATAGCATCTATGTTGTGAATCGAAAGTTTCAGTTGCTTTTACACTCACAGCGAAACATCAAGAGACCTCGTACAGTGAAAGGGCTGAGAACGGCTTTTCTGAAAAAGTCATCCCAGGGGTTGAAGATCCCAGGCGGGATATCCATTGATTTTGACCTTCGTAGAGAGAAACAAAAGTATCTGGCGTCTCTTCAAGTTCTCAAAGGCTTGGGTTGGGTTGTGGTGACGCAACAATCCATCAAAGGGTTGGATAAGTATGTGTCGGGTATCCGAAACTGGGCCTTTCTTGTGGGGGGGATCTTCTCTGCTTTTGCGATTCTTGTGGGCTTTTTCTTAGGAGGCCGATTGGCGAAACCTGTGGTGCAGATCGCAAAAGCATCGCAGAAAGTCGCTGACGGACAGTTTGATGTCCGCGTCTCTGTCAACAGTCGTGATGAAGTGGGCGATATGGCCAACTCCTTTAATGCGATGGCTGCTTCGCTTGAAGGTTATCGTGAACAATTAATTGAGGAGACGAGAATTCGGAACAACCTTGGGCGTTATTTGAGCGCAGAGATTGTCGAAGGTATTGTAGAGAAAAAGCTTGAGGTTGTGTTGGGTGGAGAGCGTCGGAAAATTACGGTGATCTTTGCTGATATCGTCGCTTTTACCAAAATCGTAGAGGATCGAGATCCCGAGCAGGTTGTAGCCATACTCAATGAATTGTTTACGTTTTTCACAGAAATTATCTTTAAGCACAATGGGATTATCGATAAGTTTATTGGTGACTGTGTGATGGCTGTATTTGGTGCTCCTTATGGGGATGAGGATGATGTCTTCAACGCCATCAGCGCGGCGGATGAGATGAAGCGTTGGTTAGAGGTTGGAAATGCCCGTTGGAAGAAGGAGCTGGGGATGGCGATTGAAATTGGAATGGGCATCCACACAGGGGAAGCTTTGGCCGGGAATATTGGTTCTCAAAAGCGGATGGAATACACCGTGATTGGTGACACTGTTAATGTGGCTGCCCGGCTGGAGGCTTTGGCTCGACCCGGTCAGATCTTGATGACAGCAGCCACTGCCGAAGAAATTGAGGATGACTTTGAATGTATCTCCATAGGAAAACTCCCAATCAAAGGGCATGACGAACCCATGGAGATCTTTATGTTGGCCGAAGAGTAGGGTCTGTTTCGCAAGAACAGAGCATCAGGCCAAGCCAAGTGTTGGATACAGTAGCAAGTGACAAGCGCAGTGACATGTTGAAATGGGAGGTTTTCGATGAGTGACAACAATGACAGATCTCACAGTGCTCTGCCTACGGTAGACAACGAGTTGGGGGAAGCCTCTCCCCAGCGAGAAGATCGTGCCTCTCATACCATTTCTGTTTTGCACATTTCCGATAATGGGGATCTTGCACCAACCATGGAAGGCTCACCTCCTGCGATTCGGATCGAGGACTTGAGTTCGACAGGAGTGTCCACAAGTCGAGGAGAGAGGGAAGGGCCGATGCTGCCCTCTGGTGATGCTTTGATTGCAGGAGGTGACGACTCAAAAGAGCTGTTGCCCGGTGTGATCGATGCAGACGACCCGATGATGGGTGCGACTGTGGCAGAGCGTTATATTGTTCGCTCTTGTCTGGGGGAAGGAGGAGTGGGGAAAGTCTATTGTGCAGAGCAACTGCCGCTTGGACGTCTCGTTGCTTTGAAACTTCTTCATGCTCACTCCGCGATGGATGAGGAAGCCAAAGCTCGCTTTCAACGTGAAGCAGTGGGAATGACCCGGATATCACACCCTGGACTTGCCACCGTATTTGATTTTGGTGAGTGGGAAGGACAATTTTTTATTGCCATGGAGATCCTTCATGGCAGCTCCATGTATCAGTGGCTGTACAAAAACTTCCCCTTCACAACAGAACAAATTGTTGAAGTTATGTCGCAAGCGGCCGAGGCTTTGGGAGCGGCTCATGATGCTGGACTGATTCACCGCGACCTCAAACCTGAAAATATTATGGTCGATATCGATAAGAATGGTCGGCCACTGATTAAAGTTGTCGACTGGGGTCTTGTTGTCTTGCAAGAAGGTAGCAAAGAGGAACGCCTCACCTTGGAAGGTGTGACGGTAGGCACGCCACACTACATGTCTCCAGAACAATGCCAGGGAAAGTTGGTAGACCATCGCACTGATCTGTATGCGTTGGGTACGATTCTCTATGAAATGCTCACAGGTGGAACTCCATTTTCTGGCGATAATGCAATGGCTTTGATGATGCAGCAGATGATGGCACAGCCTCAGCCACCTTCACGACGCAATACAGAGGTGGAGATTTCTGTAGAGTTAGAGGAGCTTGCGCTTCGCTCTCTGGCGAAAGATCCTGCATCACGTGTGCAAAGTGCAGAGGAGTTTCTTGCAGGCTTACAGCGGGCTCTCAGCCCTTCTGGAGAGCAGGAACAGCGGGGGCAGTGGGCCCTTGAGGATCGCAACGCAAGAGCAGATGCGCTCGGTCTACCCAGGTTGTCTGACCATGTACTCCATGCACCAACAGCCTTTTCAGAGTATACCTTTGTAGTGGTGGAAGACGCGGGAAACTACCAGGAATCGCTTACGATGCAAATGTGGGCCAATGGCTTTACCGTTAAAAATTGTCAGTCGTTGGAACAGGCTCTCAAAGAAAGGGACAAACTCAAACCTCTTGGTCTGGTTGTGAATCTCTGTGCTGATCCAGAGCCCCTGTTGGATGAAGTTGTATCCCATCTCAAACAGGGCGATTTGTCCCAGGCTGTTGTTGTTATTGGACCCGACGATGCCTTTGAGCTGATGACTCACGCCTTGGAGCAAGGTATTTTTGACTATGTTCCCAAAAGTCAAATCGCCGAAAAACTCGCCAAGTCGATCCGGCGAACGATCCGGCGACACCAACGAAAATCCCGCAAATCCCGTAAGTAGATATGGAATAAAGTTGTATGAGTGAGTCGAGTGATGCAAATTTTGGGTTTGGGATGTCTTTGGAAGGGAGGACATTGCAAGGCCACTATCGCATGGAAACCTTAGTTGCTCGGGGTGGGATGGCTTGGTTGTATAAAGCAACCCACTTGATCTTGCAAGAGACGATGGCTGTAAAATTGCTGTACCCTCAGCTTGCAGAACGTCCGAAGATCCGGGCTCGCTTTGTGGACGAAGCTAAGATTCAGTTTCGACTTAGGCACCCTCATATTGTACAGGTTACCGACGTGATTCAGGACGGTAACCTGATTGGAAGTGTGATGGAGTGGGTCGATGGTGAGGACGCCAAAGAGTATATCAAGCGTCGGGGGGAGCCCCTCTCCTTGCCTGAAATATGGGATATTTGCCACCCCATCCTGGATGCTTTGCATTATGCCCACCAGCTGGGCCTTGTGCATCGTGACATCAAGCCTGCGAATATCCTTCTTCATTGGGAAGGAACCCAGATGACTCCGAAGCTTTCAGACTTTGGGATTGCCAAGGTTGTATCGGAGGCACAAGAAGGGCAAACGGCAACAGGAGCGACCCTGGGTACGATGGCGTATATTGCGCCGGAACAAATTCAAGACAGCAAGCGTGTGGATGTGCGAGCGGATATCTACAGCTTGGGTGTTACGCTATACCATATGGCTACAGGAACCTTGCCTTTTCGCGGGGGGCTTGAGGTTTTGATCTACAAGCAAATGTACGAGACTCCCCCTCCTCCGAGTGACATTGCACCACATATTTCACCTGGGCTGAATGATATTATCCTGCGTTGTTTGCACAAGTCTCCAGAGATGCGGTTTCAAAACTGCATGGAGCTGTCCTTTGCTTTGTCGTCACTGATCTCACAACGTAACCAGGAAAACTTGGCGTTTAAGGCAACCATGGATATGCCTATCTTTGACGGTGGTGGTGGGGTCAAGCCTACAGCGGAAAATCGTCCCTTTGTTCATTTACCTACACCAATCTCCATGGCTCTTGAAGAGGAAAAGAGCGCTCTCTCCTCGGTCGATATCTCGAAGGAGGCACACTCCTCCCTCACACCCCCACCAAGTCCAACTTCTTCAGAAGATGGTCGTCTCGAATCGAAGAAACCGGCAACTCCTGAGAAACAAAGCCACAACAAAGCGACATTGTTTCTGGAGGAAGATGAGCACGACGTTGCGGGTTCTGCTTTTCCACCCAAAGGTCTTTGGGTAGGTCTCTTTGTTCTTTTGTTGTTGGTTGTTATTGGAGGTTGGTGGCAATACCGGGCGAAAGTCAAGGAAGGTTCGCAAACGTCCGAAGCGAATCAAGTGGGAGCACTCCCGGTTCAAGCTTCCAATCGCCATTCCGGTTCTCAACCGAACAAAACAAACCGAAATGGTGGACCTGTCGTTGTAGAACACAGGTGTCGGGACGGACAGCGTCGCCCTTGTTATAATGGACCTCCAAAGACCCTGGGACGTGGCCAGTGCCGGGCTGGTCTGCAAGTTTGTCGCAGTGGCAACTTTGGACCTTGTCAGGGGGAACGCAAGCCGAGTACACTTGAATTGTGCAATGGGCGTGATGACGATTGTGATGGGGCTGTTGATGAAGACTTTGCGAGAAAAGGACATTCTTGCACCCAACGTGTCGGTACATGTCTCTTTCGTGGTACGCTGCAATGTCATCGCAGTCAGAAATCTCTGTATTGTCGGTCAACAGGTCGACTACGCAATAAATACGCATCCCCCGTTCGGCTTCATCTGCGACCCCGAGGGCGGCGATTCTCACTTAAATTTGGCACTCGTCGAATACGTGTGCGAAACTTCACTTGTCTAGAAGTTACTACCAAGATTGTTGTTTCTGTGGAGGCTCATGGATTTCAGTTATGCACTTTTTCCCTTCGACCCCATCGACGCACTCTGCGTCTTCGACTCAAACGCAAGGCTATGCTCGAACCTCCACCAGGGTATTGCCTCTCTCGTTAGCTCGCTCTTCTCAAGGTTTGCAGACTCCGAGAACCTCCGGAGCTCAGCTTTGGGCCTTGTTGTTTTGTGGAGTTTTTCTCCTGGTGTTGTGTTGGCCTGTGTGGGCGGTCAACGCCAACTGTACTACGCTGTTCCAGCAAAAAAAGTATGACAAAGCGGCCGCTTGTTTTCGGAAGGAAGCCCAACGTTTGGGAGCGGGAGCCACATTATCGCAGATACAGCGCTGGTCGAAAGGACGATTGCTTCGAAATGCTGCGACCTGCTACAAGCAAGCTGCACATCGGGCAACTCCGGCGCAGGCTGCTTTCTGGCGAGAGCAAGCCATGTTGTTATGGAAGAAGTACCAAGCAGAGAAGTTGTATGAGAATCAGAGCCGTCGGCAAGAGGCCGACCGACAGATCCAGTCTTTACGTCGGGAGATTGGGTATGCGACTCTTACGATGAAAGTCGTGGGTGATGCCGCCAACATTTGTCTACACGGATATCGCTTTAAGCGATGTCAGAAGGGGAAGCAGTGGCGTGTTGAGGTTCGCCCTGGCTCGTTACGAATCCTGGGACAACGAGGAAAACAACGTACACAAATCAAGTTGACACTGGCTCCTGGTAGCAAGGTGAGTCGTATTTTGCAGATAGGGCCTGTGATTGGGCGAAAGCGACCTGTGCCCAAGCGTCCGGTCTTGGTCTCTTTGCGAATTCAGTCGAATCCATCGGGAGCAACGGTCTTTCTCGCAGGTCGGCGTGTTGGGAAGACTCCTTTGTCACACAAGCTGTCAAAGAGCCTTCATTCCATTCGTGTCTCGCTTCCTTGCTATCGTGACCAAATGATCTCCTTGAAAAATGGGGCATCTCGAACTCTCTCTGTCACTTTAAAGCCATCTTCCAAATATACGCAATGGTTGGCTTCACAGAAAAGTAGTGGAGCCCATCGGATCTGGGGTTGGGTTGTTCTTTCTTCAGGAGTTGCTGCTGTTGTTCTCGGTACAGTGGGGCAGATTGTGGCTTCCAATGAGCATGCGAAGGCTGAAAATCAAAAACTGGTTTATACCAACGCAAAGGATGTTAAGGTTATGAATGCTGCAGCAGCTTTGTATGAACAGACGGCGAGCAATGGAAACACTTGGCGCACAGTAGGCTATATTGGACTTGGTGTGGGAGTTGCGGGAATTGGAGTTGGGTTGACTCGCTTGTTGACGCTGTCCCCAGGCTCAAAAAAACCCTGCACTCCTTGAGGAATATTAACTATGCAAGAGAGCATTCGCAACATGACACAGTATGAAATCCGGTGTTATCGGTTCACTCCATGGAACTACCTGAGTTGTCTTTGGGTTCTTGTTGCGTCCTTGACTGTGGCTGGGTGTTATCTCGAACTTCCTCTTCCACGAACAAACCCTCTCGATCCAAAATTTACCGGAGCGGCGACATGCAAGAGCGACACGGATTGCGGCTCAAAGAAAGCATGCCGCAAGGGTCAATGCCAAGTCTCTGTTTGTGTTCCTTCCCAATACATAGGCAGCACTCTCAACAACAATTTCGCCAATATTAGTGATGGTGACGTTCTCGACGTTCTTTTTCATCCGACCAAACCACTGTTGGTCTCAGCTTCTGCCAATGGCACTGTGAAAATCTGGAGTCAGCCCAGTCTCAAGCTGACCCGAATTCTTGTGGGTCATGAGCAAGGTACAAGAGTTCTCTCTTTGGCGTTAAATGAAGACGCAACTTTGTTGGCTTCAGGAGCCGATGACAACACCATTCGAATATGGGAGAGCCCAGGTGGTAAAGAAGTCGCGGTTCTCAAAGGTCATACCGGAGGAGTCACCAGTGTAAACTGGTTCTCTTCCAAACATATCATTTCCTCCTCTTTTGATAAGACGATTCGTTTTTGGGATATCAATACGAAGAAGGAAACGCGCGCCTCTTTGACGGTGAAATCGGTGATTCTCTCCGCGAAACTCAATCCAGCGGGTTCGATGCTTGCTGCCAGCACACAAAGAGGAGAAATCTTTCTATGGCAGGGCTCTGAACTGAAACCCATTATCCCGGATGCTGGGGCAGGGCAAGGTCTCTCTCATCCCACCGCCGTTTACGATATCTCTTGGAGCCTTGATGGAAAAAGGCTGGTCACGGCCCCTGATGATGGAGGCATCATTGTCTGGGATGTTACTACTCTCAAAGAAGCTGTGCGCATGAGGACGAGCGACTTAAAGGGGGCACAAGGTCACCCTGTGGGGGTAGATTGGAGCCCCAATGGTCTACATGCGGCAGTCTCAAACTCTACCGGGCGTATCGATATTTGGAACACACAAACAGGTGCTCTGGTCACGATGCTGAAGGATCGAGAGACTGGAAACATGCCCAGGTTGCGTTATCATCCCGATGGTCGGTCTCTTGCCGCTGCAGCCGGTGGTACCTCCATTGGCCTTTGGAAATGTCCTTGAGGTTCCTCTCCTTTTTGCCTTTGGAAATGTCCTAGTACTGCCACTGGAGCAACGGTTCGTATTTACCTTGAGGCTCCTCTCCTTTTTGCCTTTGGAAATGCCTGTATCAACAGTCTGCCTCTGCTCTCAAAAGGAATCGTGCTTGACGCAAGATTATAAATCAGTACCTTCACCACTTCACTTTGTAGTGTATTCGCTATTTTATTTTTACGCTCACAACATAAGAGGTTTTTTCTGATGAGTATCACGATTGATATGTACTATCATCGCAATGGCTGAACGTCTTGCAAACGTGCGCAGGAGTTTCTTGCGCAAAATAATATCGAGATAACAGAGCAGGTGAATGCAGGTGGCAAGGGGAAGTATCGACGTGAAGACGCTCTGGAACTGGTCAAAAAAGTCGATACCATTTGGATATCCAAAGGTAGAAAGCAAACCTCCTTTGACCTCACCCAAGACAATCCCAGCGAAGATACTTTAATGGAACATCTTCTCGGGAGAACCGGGAATATGAGAGCACCCACGCTCCTGTTTGGAAAGCTTCTTGTGGTGGGCTACAACGCAGATCTCTACACAGAGATCTTCCAACCTCTCCTATAGGGAGAGTCGGGAGGGAGCAGGCTGATGGTGGCAGTAGCATTCATGCGGCGGATGCACCATTCGCTCCTGCTGCCATGGTGAGCGCGATTCAGGCTGATGGTAGCAGGAGCATTCATGTGGACGCGGGGCCATCGGGAGGGATAGGAAGGGGTTACTGGCAGACTGTCTGACAGCTTGGAACTTTGGATTTCACAACACTACCACCGCTATAGTCCGAGCAAGTGATAGCCTTGTACTCATTGACGCATTTGAGAGCTTGGGTTGCGCTGTACTTTTTCCCATCTTTGCAGGTCGTGCTGGGGTTGTCGCAGTTTGCCTTTTTCAGGAGATCTGTCTCACAAGTCTCTTGATCCTTGATGGGTGTAAGCTTTTTGGCTACTTCTGGTAGCTTGGGCAGTACACATTCAACATATTTTTGGCAAGTTGCTTTGATGATCTCTTTGCAAGCGGCCTCGGGTGAGAGACCACAACAAACCATCGTGAACAAGATCGTGCCAAAGAGACCAAGTTGGATTAACTTCATTGCCATTTCCTTTTTTTGTTTGTGGATAATGATGTTATACTGTATGCATCTGCTATATCATTTGTTTTGTTCTTATGCAATTCTTGTGCATTCTTTGTATCTTTCTGACGATGGGGGATTGGAGTCACTATGTCCTGGAATATTCGTCGAGGCAGCCGAGAGGATATCGATACATTGGTGGGGTTTCAAATCCAGATGGCTTGGGAGACAGAGTCCTTTGGCTTAGACCAGGAAACAGTGACCGCAGGCGCAACTGCTTTGTTTGATGACCCGAGCAAAGGGCACTATTGGGTCGCGGAGGGTGAGGCTGGTCTGGTGGGTTGTTTGTTAACTCTGCCCGAGTGGAGCGAATGGCGCAACGGACAGGTTTGGTGGATTCACTCTGTTTATGTCGTACCCGAAGCTCGAAGACAAGGAGTGTTTCGAACGATGTATCAGCATCTTCAAAAGGTCGTTGAGAACGACCCTTCCTCTCGTGGGTTGCGGTTGTATGTGGACAAACGAAACGACAAAGCCCAGGCCGTCTATCGGTCTTTGGGTATGAATGACGAGCATTACGCTTTGTACGAGTGGATGCCTTCTGGCTAAAATGGATGTGTCTCTGGTATATCGGGGTCGATGGCTCGATTCACAGACGGCGAGAGTACGCTGTGCCAGAGGGACCAGCCCAGTAGTAAAATGGAAAAGACAAGCCAGATCGCTGCCCAGAGTTGGTAGGAGCCAAACATATAGGAAGCGACGGCGTGTGCGTCGGAACTTGCGACGGATTGTCCGTTGACTGTGAGGTCTGTGGCAAATAGACTGTTAATGCTGGTGACAGCGTTGAGTCCACAGGTGGCAGCCAAAAGGCTGAAGACGAAGTTTGCGACAGTGGCCGAGCCTCGTATTCCGAGCAGTACAAGCAGTCCACCGAGAAAGAACAACGTGGCGATGGTAAAGAGATTTCGGGCATAAAGCAAGGTTAGGAGCATCCCACAGCCGGTAGAGAATACGCCAAACCTACCGATGTCTTGGGTGGGTGAGGCAAAGGCGAGAAGCCCGATAGAGGCGGTAATAAAGAGGTAGATGATGATGCCACTGATCGGTTGAACGTGCCACATGACAAGAAACCCCAAGGCAGCCATCGTCATTGCCGCGAGGCTTCGACTAAAGCGGGTAGGGCGTTGGAGTATGAGCAACAACGCGCCAAAGAAAGAGGTGCCAATATACCCGGCACTGGCTACGATGATGAGGTTTGGGCGCGATGTTACATAGTTACTTAGAGCCTGTCCTGACGTATCGGAAAACAAGCGCAGCTCATCAAATGTTCCGCCTACAGCCAGCGCGGCTAACCCGTGACACACTTCATGAATCCATGTCGAAAATAGCTCAAATGGATAGAGCACATACTGTCCAAAGGGTATATTTGATAAAAGCACCAGCACCACCAAGCCACCGAGCAAGTAGCGGTTGCTGTAAAGGTGTCTTGCACGTTCTGTGTTTGGTGTGACCGATGTTCCGGTTCTATGTTCTGAGCTTGGGTTCAAGTCTTAAAATTCCTGCCTGAAGGTGAGAGACTTCATGAGTATCTAAAGAGATAAGCACAGTCAAACGATAGGATGGACTCATGCAGATCGCAAGTCGTGCTTCGGTGTGGGGGGGAATGTAGGGGGTGGAAGGAGTGGGTGATGTGGGCTAGCCTTGGTAGTCGAGGTTTTCGATTAATCCAGCTGCGCCCATGCCGCCACCGACACACATGGTGACGATGCCCCAACGTTTGTTGTTGTCGCGGAGCCAATAAACAAGCTGGGTGGTGAGTTTTGCGCCGGTGCATCCGAGGGGATGGCCGAGCGCGATAGCACCACCATTGGGGTTAATGGCTTCTGCGGGGATACCGAGTTCAACGAACTTATCACCACAGTATTTGGCTTGGCTGGCGAAAGCTTCGTTGACTTCGACACAATCGATATCGCTGTAGCTGATGCCGGCTTTGGGTCCGAATCGTTCGATGAGCTTGGGAACAGCAAAGGCTGGGCCGAGGCCCATATACGCTGGATCGAGGCCCACGGTGACATAGCCGTGGACTTTGGCCATGGGCTTGAGCCCGAGGTCGTTGGCTTTGCCAGCTTCCATCAACATCACAGCAGAAGCACCATCACTCATCTGTGAAGAGTTGCCAGCGGTAACACTCCCACCGAAAGCAGCGGCACCCTTGGGGTTGGCAAAAGCAGGGCGCAGTTTGGCCAGACCTTCTGCGGTTGTGGCGCGGGGGCACTCGTCTGTATCAAAGACGAACTCGATCTTCTTTCCCTTACCATCGTAGGTGTATGCATTGAGCGGAACGATTTGTTCTTTAAAGTCGCCTCGTTCAATTGCCGCGATCGCTTTTCGTTGAGATTCCGCTGCAAAGGCATCTTGCTCTTCGCGGGAGATCTCATATTTAACAGCCACATTTTCAGCAGTTTGTCCCATGCCCATATAGGCTTCGGGTCGCTTTGCCACCAAGTCAATGTTGGGAACAATCTTGTTTCCACCCATGGGAATCATGGACATGGTTTCGGTACCGCCAGCGATACCTACGTCAATGCCACCTGCGAGGATATCGGTGTGAACTTGCCAGATGGATTGGAGTCCACTGGAGCAGTATCGGTTGATGGTCATGGCTGCGATGGAGTCGGGAAGGCCTGCGAGCAGCACACAGTTACGTGCGACGTTCATTCCTTGCTCGGCTTCGGGCATCGCACAGCCCATCACCACGTCTTCGATTTCATTGGGGTCAACACCGACACGTTCGACGAGTGCGCTGAGAACTGCGGCGCCCATGTCGTCGGGACGGGTGTGGACCAGTGAGCCGCGCTGAGCTTTGCCGATGGCTGTGCGGACAGCACCGACGATAACGGCCTCGCGTTGTTGGGACATGGAGTCTCTCCTTTATCTTTTCTTATCTTTTCTTCAAGGGCTTGGCTTAGGGTCCGTCCAAAAATAACCTATACCGTTTGCATCTCCGCTTCATCCACCCTGGCTGCGTTCCACCTCCTCAGAGTACAAGCTATTCTCTCGTCGGAGAGCCTTGCCAGGGCGGCGAATCGAAGCGCAAATCAACGACTTTCTTTTTGGACGGCCTCTTAGTTTCGTAGGGGCTTTCGGGTCATCAGGATGTGCTGGATGCGCTCCTGCGTTTTTTCTTCACCCAACAAGCTCATAAACACTTCGCGTTCGAGGTCGAGGATCTCCCACTCTGTGATGGTTTGACCTTCGAAGCGCTGGCCACCACCGATGATATAGGCTAGCTTTTTCGCGATGAAGAGATCGTACTCTGTTGCCCATCCTGCGTCACGCATGCCTGTGGCAGCGAGGATAAAGGCGGCAGTACCGCTTTCACCAACCACCGGGATATCCGTGCGAGGTTGGCCTGGATTAAAGGATCCTGCCGCAAGAGCGAGAGCTTCTTGTTTGGCACGTGCCAGACGATAGTCTCCATTGGGGACCATGATATCACTGGAGCGGATATAGCCAGCCTCCACAGAACGTTTAAAGCCCGCACCCACTTCGGCTGTTGCGATGTTTTGGAAGGCGGTACGAACAAATGGTAGCAGGGAGGGGTTGAATGGATTGTCCACACCTTCCACGGCACGCATCATCATCTCTTTGGTTCCGCCACCTGCTGGGATTAGGCCAACGCCCACTTCCACGAGGCCGATATAAGACTCAGCAGAGCCAACAACCTTGTGACAATGCTGGGCAATCTCGCAACCTCCACCAAACACATAGCCACTGGTCGCCGCGACAATGGGGCGACTGCAGTACTTCATGCGCATGTTGGCGGATTGAAAGTCGTGGATAAAAGGCTCGATCTTCTCGATCTCACCGCCATGAATGGCCATCAAGACCAACATCAAGTTGGCACCCACACAGAAGTTCTCGTGGTTGTTGCCAATCACCATCGCTTCAAACTTACCCTCTTCCAGCAAGTCGACGGCGCGGTTTTGCATCGCGACGGTGTCACCATCAACTGCGTTGGCCTTGGGAGTGTGCATCTCGTAAAGCAGTACACCATCGCCGATGTCCCACAGAGTCACGCCTTCGTTGCCGTCCACTTTGCGTTGGGCAGGAAGTTTTTTGAGGATGATGATGTTGACGTCTTCCTCAATCGCCTTGTAGCTCTGAGCGACGAGGTCATACTGGAAACGCTTGCCATCTTCTTCTTTGTAGAAGCTGTCGTTGCCTTTTTCGAGCATGGTGACGATGCTATTGGGTATGTCATAACCGTCCGACTTCATGCGATCGACACTTTCACGCAGCCCGATGGCATCCCAGGTCTCGAAGGGACCGATCTCGCGATTGTAACCCCATCGCATCCCGTTGTCGATATCGAGGATATTGTCTGCGATCTCGGGGATTCGGCGTGCTGCATACAGCAAGCCCCCTGCCAAGACTTCCCACGCAAACTTCGCTGCTTTGTCGTCTCCATTGATCAGGATCTTGACGCGTTCTCCTGCGGTCTCGGCTCCTTTGGTGGCCGCAACAGAAGCAAAGGATGGCTTCTCTTCGGGAACATACTCCATGGTCTGCCAGTTGAAGACAAGCTTTGATTTTTTGGGACCGCGTTTGTAAAAGCCGCTCTTGGCTTTGCGACCCAAGAAGCCTTGCTCGATCAGCTGATCCACAAACGCGGGAAACTTCATGGTTTCCCGCTCTTCGTCATCCGGGCAGTTCTCATAGACTGTGTTGGCAACATGTCGCATGGTATCCAGACCGACCAGATCGGCGGTCTTGAACACCGCAGAGCGGGCGTTGCCAAGAGGCTTGCCACAGATGTTGTCCACTTCATCGATACGCAAGCCGTGCTCGATCATCTTTTGAATGGTCAGACACATACTCTGAATACCGATTCGGTTACCGATAAAGTTGGCGGTGTCTTTGGCGTAGATCACACCTTTGCCCAGTTGGTCTCTACAGAAACCATCCATAAAGCTGACGACAGTCGGGTCACACTCTGGGTGGGGAATGATCTCCAATAACTTCATGAAACGAACAGGGTTGAAGAAGTGGGTGCCGAGGAAATGCTTCCGCATTCCTTCTGAGCAATCCTCCACCATCGATTTAATACTGAGTCCTGAAGTGTTGGAAGCTACGATGGTGTGCTCTCCGCGGTGCTCATCCACTTGTGCGAAGATCTTCTTCTTAATGTCCATTCGCTCTACAACAACTTCAATCACAAGGTCGCAATCTTTGATCCCGGCCATATCATCGTCGAAGTTGCCCGTGGTGATGCGCTTTGCATCTTTCACGGAGTAGAACGCGGGCTGGGGGGGCTTGAACTTGAGCGCTGCCTTAAGGGCGGCGTTCGCCAACTTGTTGCGGACCTTCTTGTCTCCAGCATCACGCTTGGCCTGCTCTTTCTCAGAGAGCATTGAATCAAAAGGTACAATGTCCAACAACAAAACATCAACGCCGCAGCCAGCTAGATGGGACGCAATCGCAGTTCCCATCACACCTGAACCGAGGACCGCTGCTTTCTTGATCTGCCGAGTCTTTGCACTCACCTCTATGTTCTCCTTACTCATGACTGGAACCTCCCAGAATCTATCGATACGATACATCACTGCTTGGTTCGGCTTGTATTGGGCTACAGCGATAACTCTTCTGTTTCTCTGCGATCCCTATGTCGTCTTTCTTGCCACGGTGTGACAAAAATAAATCAATAAGATTGCTTTTCTACCAGAGCTCTCTCCCTTACGCTCGGAATCCTACTCTGGTGCTTGGGGTTATCCAATATCCCTCACACCTCGTCAAGTGCTGTTTTTTTAGATGATATATATGTCCTTGATCTATCAGTGTAATCTTGGGTGAATAATGGTTCAGTGAAAGAGCGGGCATGGTCACGCATGATGTCTTTAAAGGAAGAGTGGTTGCAACACAGGAGTTGGAGTAGCGTCCTACCGTGGGGTTGGTGTAAGTGTACTCCATTGTTATCAGGTTGGTTGCCATTTGAGCACGTTGGTCGTATCTTGGGATTGGGTATACTCTTTGCAGGCGGCCCCAAAAGGTTTTTGTACGCGAGGGGTCATTTTTCAACGGGAGAGAAAGCAGATGGTGCGTCGTCCGATCATATGGGGTCTGTTGGCTTGTGTTGGGTTGCTATGGACATTGGGCTCAGGTTGTGTTCGTCGCGCTTATGATACGAATGCTAGGCGAGGTTGGGGAGGAGGTGATCCTGCGTTGGATCCTCCACGTCGCCAGAGGCGTCGTCGGCACTCGAAGCGTCCGACAATGAGCCCCACTCGGGGTTGGAGATCGGCCTTTGGGTCAAGAAGTACTCGACGATTTTATCAGAAATACCGAGGACCCATCCATCGACAATCTCGACGGCGTTCGTATGACAGGTATCTGAGTCGGGCGTATCAGAAAGTCTCCCGCTATCGCCGTGTGATTCGGTACTGTCACAAAAATCGGAAAAAAACTCGCCGTATTTTGTATCGTTTGCGCCAGGCGATGCGCGAGGCTCCGAATGTTCGTGAGTGGCGCTCCTACCGTCGGCTCTCTTATAGGTACACTCGGTACCTACGGCGATACCAACGTTGTATTCATCGTTTTCGAAGGCGGCTGGTTCGGTTGCGAGCTGGCGTTCGGACTTATGTACAACGTCGTTATCGGCGTCCTCGTCAGGAGCTTCACGCTCAACGAGGGCCCTGGAACCCCTCTCCTTATGATCGCAGAGATTCGAGTCGATCTCGAAAGAATGCTCAAAGAGATGCCCGCCGGTATACCAACCGCTTTTCTCAGCCTCCTTTGGCTCGGCCACGTGTTGCCCAACGGCGTCCTTCGAGGCCCAAGGCTCCCAAGGCTCCTGTTCAGCATCACAAAGTACCGTCGTTCCCGGCATATCGACCTCCTCGTATTCAGCCACCTGCATCCACAAAGCAGCCGAATTTATTGGCACCTCCCAAGGGCAGCTCTGAGAACTTGTTAAAGCCACCGCCCAATTCGGTGTTGGGTCTTACGAACCCGCCGAACTCCACGGTGAAATCGCCACCTTCTGACGGAACATTGGGTCTTAAGATGCCGCCATCGACCCAGGTGAGTCCT
>JALTMC010000263.1 GCA_027005175.1 Myxococcales bacterium | reverse complement strand
TTCCCATCTTCCGTTGCCTTTGTTGATGTAGATGGCTTTATTTACCGCGTCGACCATGTCGGTGAAACCATCGCCGTTGTAGTCGATCATCTGGACCGAAGCTTTGCCCAACTCTGCGCCTGAAGTGGCTTTTGGATTGATTACCTTTGCCGACTGTGGAAAGTCGTGGGTATCCTGCTTCATCTTGCCGTTGAGAGTCAGTGTATTGATATGAAACACGTGATTGGATTTGCGGGTGTCGATGATATCGGGTAGACCGTCGCCGTTGATGTCGAGAAAGTCGGCCTTTCCACCAGAGAAGTTTTCCGTCGGGATCTACGTAGGTGCGAAGCTCCCATTGGAAGGTGCCCTTCAGGCCGTAGATCTGAGCATCCAGATCGATCTCGCCTTTGGAGTTGGCACCGTAGTACTCTTTGGAGCCGTCGGAGTTTTCGGCGAGCCAGTACCCGCGTTGGTCGTTGCTGTCTTTTTGAATCCAGCTATAGCGTACGAAACCACCTTCAACTCGGGCGCGATAAAACGGTGAACCTGGAATTTTCACCAACTCGCCACCCGAATAAAAGCGGTCATTGTTGGTGTACGTCGGCAATCCTCGAACGGTCAGCCGGGAGACAGATCCACCCGCGTTAAAGGACCAACCGATACCAACGAGGCCAACTCCCCCCGATGAACTGTACGACAGCCCAACGCTTGGGGTCGCTCTTCCACGACCGGGAGGAACGACGATCGGAATGGAGTAGCTCATCAGACCCATATTCAGGTTGGCCTGAACGTTTTCTCCGACACCACCGAGCGAACCCGGTCCCGAAGGCAGACTCAATACCGTAGGCCCCACTCCCGATTTGTCTGCTGTAGCAGCAGGAATATTCAAAAAAAAGATCGATAACACTATGGTAAATATAGTTAAATGGTGCTTCATGGAAACCCTCATATGTTATTAATGGAGGACATTCTTTACGCCTCTGCATATTGTGTACCAAGGTTGAATCTTATTGTATGTTGTTGAAAAAATAAAGGAAAAGTTATTTTTTTTTCGAAAGGAGTCTACAAGGATGTAGGTCCAATCTCTTGGATCGAAGAGGATACCTCTTGGTTCCTGGAGACCATCGGCTTGGGAAAGTCTGTTGAGGAAGGGAGGGGAAAGTTTGCCCTGAAGAGTAAGTTGTTGTAGTATTAGGCATTCCACAGCCAGAGGTGACTGGTTTGTTTGAGTGCCTTGAGGATGGTTTGGGCCTCGGTGGCTTGGGAGGGATCAACGTAGATACGGAGGATCTTGCGGGTCTCGCGGTAGCGTTGGTAGAGGCGGCTGTATTGGGCGAGAGGGACGGCTTGATCGAAGGTTCGGTCAAGGACAAGAATGGGTGGATTCAGGTGTGATTTGGGCTTGGAGTAGTTGGATAATAGCCAGGAGGAGGAGGCGTGAAAGTGACGGATCTGAGCTTGGATGAGAGCTTCTTGGATCGCCTGAAAGAACGACTCTCCCACGTCTTGATCGGCGGCATCACGAGCCGTTGTGCTCTGTTCGAGTTCATCGCTGGCGGGCAGGATAAGTTCGAGTAACTTGAGATAAGGTTCGTGATTAACAATGCGTTGGGCCCAGGGGTTTTTGGATTGACGGATGACCTCCATCAACTGATAATCGTCGGTGCGTAAATAGGCTTCGGATTCGGTGGGGAGTGTGTATTCGTCAGGAGCTTCTTGGTAGTACATATGGAGCATCTGTTGGTAACAAACAGACGCATGATGGTAGTAAACAGAGTGAAACATATGATAGCGCGATAACAGGAAGTCTTCGAAGGCAAAGATAGCTTTGTTGCTGACGCCAAGATAGACTTTTCCATCTTGTTCGATGGGGATCATATGACGAACGAGCCAGTCCAGGTCGAAGTTGCCATAGGCTACACCGGTAAACATGGCATCACGGGGAAGGTAGTCCATTCTGTCTGCGTCGAGTTCGGAGCTTACGATCTGTCGTAGTATCGGGAATAAATCGCGTCCTTGGAATACAAATGGGTGTGGGTCATCCCCCTGGCGACCGCTGATCAAAGGAGCGAGGTGTTGGGGCGGTAGATCCATCTCTTCCAGGACGGGAGCGAGAGAAGAGTCCAGCAAGAGCTTGAGGGTGTAATCTTCATGGTGAGCCTGACGGGATACAGAAGGAGCCCAAGGACCCAGATGAAGCTTCTCAATGGGAGGCATGATGGTTTCGGTGGTGTGGCTCAAGGGGGCATGCCCGATGTCGTGTAGCAAGACTGCGGCCCGAAGTAAGCGCAGTGCTTGGAGAGCGTCAGGTCCGGGGAGCTGAAGGTGGCGCTGTAGGCTTTGCCAGGTTCGGGTTGCCATCCACATGGCTCCAACGCTGTGAACAAACCGGCTGTGTGTCGCACCGGGGTATGGGTGATCGGCGAAGCCCAACTGTTTGATCCGACGCAGGCGTCGCAGGGCAGGGTGTTCGATCAACTGAAGCTCACGACGCTCCAACTCAATCGCACCATGGAGGGGATCACGTATCGATATGGTGTCGTCTGGAAACATTCTATCTTCCATCGGAGTAACGTGGTTGGTGGTTCTACATCCGACCTGAATGACGATATCAGCCGGCTGGAGTTGGCTTTTCTATTGACGCCCACATCTTTGTGGCAGCATACTATGGGTGCGTCAAGAAGTATTTTGCACCGTCTGTTTCTTGGTCGCTCTGTGTTCACGGTGCTTGGACCTTGATGTTGTTTGGTGATAACAGTGGTGATGATAGGTTTCTTGGTCGCTCTGTGTTCACGGTGCTTGGACCGAACTATGCTGGTATATATGCTGAGAAAGAAGGTATTCGTTTGACACTCCTGGCGTTGACTGCTTTGCTGGCTGCTCTCATTACATTATCGATTACGATATCGATCTTTGTAAGAGCCCGCCGTTCTCGGCTGCAGACTCTGTTTGCGATACTCAATGCGAACCTGGGGCTTTGTCTTATTTTTGTCTTTTTGTTGAGCCTCAATCATCCGATGGTGCGTATGTGGGGGGGGCGATTTTTTCTCTTGGCAGCGTTGGCCTTACCGATTACCGCGCTGCGTTTCTTTTCCTTGTTCTTAGCTGATCTGGAAAAGACCCTCTCTTCCATGTTGAATGTGAGCTATCCAGTTTCTGTGATGTTGGGCGCAGTGACTTTAACCCCTTTTTATCACACCCAACTCTTTCGCTTCCTCTGCAATGTCTTTATCACGAGTATTTTTGCTTTTTGCTTCATTCTGATTGTGATGCGTTTTCGCAGCAGTCCTAGCTCCGGTGAACGCTCTCGACTGCGTCCTGTCTTCTTTGGCGGATTTGCGACTCTTATCCTTGTGGTGCTCGACCTGATCTCCTTTCATCTGGACTGGCCGTATGTGTTTTTAGGTAGCTTGTGCCTGGCGATTTATATGTACTATATGCTTCAAATTGTGCTGTCGGCCCGAGCCCTCGATATGTCTGAAATCCTCGGCCGTGGGGTCGTTCTGGGTATTCTGGCTTTCTTTATCGCAGGTCTCTATTGGTTGATGACGGTCTGGACCAAAACCTCCAAGCTCGGCACCTTCTTTCCCACTGTTTTGGTCGCCTCCATTATTATCCTTATTCTCTACGAACCTCTCAAAAATGAGGTCGAAGGCCGCGCAGCAGAGTACTTCTTTCGACAACGTCGAGAGTTACGAGTTTTGCTTGAACAACTGCGACGTGATCTGGCTCATGTCATCGACCTCGACAAAACATCGCGTCTACTGTTGGAACGTCTGCGCCGCTCCAAGCGTGTGACTCATGCCTCCTTTTATCTTCTGCGAGCGAACGCAAATGGTTATGAGCGCGTTCACTCCTTTGGTTTGGGAGAGCCTCCTGTCACTCTCGTTGATTTGGGGCGGCATGCCTCTTTTATTCAATCCTTGGAGGAAGAGCTGGCACCTGTTGTCAAACAAGATATCGAATTTCGCTATACCTCTACCTTGCTGCATTGGAAGGTTCAGGGAGAAGGTTTGTTTGAAGAGGAGAGACTCATCGATACCCTCCGCTCTCTCGATGATATCAAAGCGGATGTAAGCTTTCCATGCATTAGCTCCAACAACAAAATTCTCGGCTTTATCAACCTCAAGGATGAACGCTTTGAAGATGCTTACTCTTCGGAAGAGCAGTCATTTATGATGATGGTTGCAGCGCAAGTTGCAATCACGATCGAAAATTCGCGTATCTTTGAGAAGGTCAAGGAGCGTGGACGTCTTGCCGCTTTGGGGGAAATGGCGGCAGGGATGGCACATGAAATCCGCAACCCTCTCGGAGCGATTAAGGGGGCGGCGCAGCTCCTCAATCCCGACGCATTTGACGAGAGTGAAGCAGAGTTCTTGTCCATTATTCTTGAAGAAGTTGACCGACTCAACAGTGTTGTTACTCAGTTTCTTGATTATGCTCGCCCTCTACGCAGCGGCTTCGCTCTGACGGATGTCAATCAGGTTCTTGAACGCACACTGTTGCTGTTGGAGGCAGAAGAACTGATGTCCGCGATCAAGATCGAAAAGTCTTTGCAAGACAATCTGCCTTTGCTACATGCTGACGCTGAACAACTTAAGCAGGTGTTCATCAACCTGATTCGCAATGGCTCAGAAGCCATGGCGGGAGAGGGCGTGATTCATATCTCAACCGAATTGATTGAAGATCTGGATAGCCCTGTCGTTGAAATCACCGTCTCTGACGAGGGAGAGGGTATCGATGAAAAGGATCTGAAGAATATTTTCATTCCTTTCTACACAACCAAAAGCAAAGGAACGGGTTTGGGATTAAGCATCTGTCAACGCATTATCGAAAATCACGATGGTACGATTGAGATGCAAAGCGAACTCGAACAAGGAACACAATTTATGATCAGGCTTCCTGTGCAGCGGTCGAATCCTTCTGCGATCGGTGGGTAGACAGGAAAGACCGTGCCAAGAGGCACCACAGACTGCTTTGCTGGCCGAGTCCTTTTGCGATCGGTGGGTAGATAGGAAAAGAAAAAGGTATTAACCTCTTTGGTTCTTCATGATAAGGTGCGTTGACACTTTGATGGAGTAATTCAGCATGTCCTCACAAGAACAACCGCATTTGTTACGAGTGATCTGGTTTGGCCAGCCAGAGAATATAGAACCTCATGTGCAAGAACATGAAATTGAGTTGCAGCTTCGCGACTCTCCAGGTCTTCCTGAAGAGACAGATATGTATGTCTTGCCTGACTCATCATTCTCCTCGGTGGATGACCTGCTTCAAACAGGGAAAAGGCTGAGCTTTCCCGTGTTGTTTCTCGTGCGGAACGAATGGATGAGCGAGGTGGCGACCCACCTGGGAGAGCACGATAATGTATGCTCTCTTCATGCTCCTGGAGCTGTCCTTTCCTTACGAATATCACGGATGCTTGCGTATATTCGAGCGATGGGAATGCACCTCGAACGTCGGGGAGAGACATCTCTTGGGCTATCCTGTCGCTCCTTTTTTGAGAGCTGGTGTGAACAATGGTTGGAGTCGCTTCCTCCGGAATCATCTGTCTCTTTTGCGATGGTTAATATCGATGACTACAAACAAATCAATGAAAAACACGGCTACCACAACGGTGATATGGTGCTGCAGAAGTTTGCGAACCTGCTTCGAGATGCCGTACCTGATGCACATAAGATGACACGCTGGGAGGGGGATCGATTCTTCTTTGTTCTCCCTGCCAACAAAGAAAAAGCCTTTATCGCTGCGGAAGAACTGCGTGTAAACATTCAAAAAAAACCTGTGGCGATCTCCACCTACTGCGGTCTTGACCACATCGTCCCTCTCACTGTTAGCATCGGTCTCGTGACTGCATTGGCGGGTGATGTCTCCCTTGCAGGTGTCATCAAAGAGACCGAAAACGCATGCCGAGTGATTAAAAAGAAGGGCGGAAACGGTGTGAGTTACCGAGAGAGCCGGGAAGAACCAAGACCTAGGATCGGCGAGGGAGGGAAGGGGCGCATTTAACTTTGTTTCAAC
>JALTMC010000262.1 GCA_027005175.1 Myxococcales bacterium | reverse complement strand
CAACAGTCATGAGGAGTGGTTCTTATAGTATGCGACCTGGCATTGTTGCTGTGACGATGTGGTAGTCTTTGCCTGAACCCCTGGGTTTTTTCCAACCAAAAGGTGTGGATATGAGAGCCTGTTTTGCTTGTCTGATCTCTTCATTTGTCATGCTCTTTTTCCTTGGTTCGGGTGTCTTGGCACAAAGCCGTGTGCCTCAGGTGCTCAGTCTTCAGGGAATGGTTCTCGACAAGAATGGTCAGCGTATCAACGGTGTCGTTAAAATCAAATTTTCTTTGTATGACAGGCCCACCAAAGGTGTTGCTTTCTGGACGGAAGAACACTCTCTCGCCCTTGACGCCGGTATGTATGTTGTGGTGCTGGGACAAATCAAATCCATCCCGATGGCTTCCTTTGATGGTCGTGTGTTGTACATCGGAATCACGGTTGGTAAAGATCCCGAGGTGTTGCCTCGCTTGCCTCTTGCGAGCGTCCCTTATGCCTGGACTGCGAACAATGCCGTTGGAGACATCACTCCAAAGAGCGTGACTATTCCCGGCGCTGGAAAAGTGATTGATGAGAAGGGAGCCTGGATAGGTAAAGTCAATTGTCCTGCTGGCGTTCCTGGTCCCAAAGGACCCAAGGGAGACCAGGGCCCACCAGGGCCTAAAGGCCCTGAAGGACCCCAAGGTCCGAAGGGACCTCAAGGAGATCCTGGCTGTAAAACGGGGCCGCAAGGTCCTCCTGGTCCAGCCGGACCCAAGGGGCCTCGCGGTGATACAGGACCGCAAGGACCGCAAGGACCGCAAGGACCGCAAGGACCGCAAGGACCGCAAGGACCGCAAGGACCGCAAGGACCGACGGGAACTGCTCCACGAACTTGCATCACATCAAGCACAAGTGTCCGCAGCTCGGGAACTCTTTATTGCCCCTCTGGCACTATCTTTGCCGGTTCTAGCTGCAGTGGCTCTGGGTCCAATTCGTCTCGTGGTGCCTCATGTCGTTGTCGCAGTGGTATATCCTATTGCACTCTCTCCATTACATGTTGCTTGAACTAAAGGAGATGAGGATGTTGGAAGAAAAAGATAGCTTCTCAACCCCCATTTGCCCTCCTGAAGCTTCTCGTATACAACAGCCTTCACGAAAAGAGGAGACACTCTTATGGGGGCTTCTTCCTCTTCTCGCCGTGTTTTTGGCAACTCTCTTTTTGTCTTCTGTTGCGAGTGCCGCAGATGTGCCGATGACTCTGACTTTTCGTGCACGGCTGGACAACAAAAAGGGAAAGCCAGTGAATGGTGTCGTCTTGATGCGTTTTGCTGTGTACAATGTGGAGAGTGGTGGGGCTGTCTTGTGGAAAAATGATCGGCAGGTTGCTCTACTCAATGGTATGTTTGCCGTGTTGTTGGGAGTGGGCAAGCCACTACCAAGCTCTCTCTTAAAGAATGACAAACTGTTCATTGGGGTGACCGTGGAGCAGGATACGGAGATGTTCCCAAGGACGCAGTTTCAGTCGGCTCCTTATGCATGGGTATCTCGACAGGTTGTAGGGCATATCACCCCGAGGTCTGTATCCATTCAAGGGTACGGCCAGGTTATTGATCACCAAGGTCGTTGGAGCGGTAAGTTTCTTGCACGGGGATCAGGAACCCCCGGTGGCACCGGGGATAAGGGGCCTTTGGGTCCCCCAGGTCCTCAAGGGAAGAGAGGTCCTCAAGGGAAGAGAGGTCCCAAAGGCCTCGACGGTTCCGGACCTCAAGGAGTTCGCGGACCCCAAGGCTTGTATGGCGATCGAGGTCCAAGGGGCTTGGCTGGGCCGACCGGACCGTCTGGCCCTCGTGGTGCGCAGGGGCCTCAGGGCATTCAAGGTCCAAGAGGCAAAGCTCCTTATAAGACCTATACCTGCACCACTTCACTCTCATCCATTCGCTCGTATGGAACGGCTCGATGTCCATCTGGGACGAGGCTTGGAGGAGCGAGCTGCTCAGGCTCCTTGTCCATGTATTCTACCATCGCCTCATGCCGTTGCCGAAGCGGAACAACTTCTTGCTCGCTTCGGATTAGCTGCTGCCGATGAACAACTTCTTGCTCGCTTCGGATCAGCTACTGCCGATAATCGCTGCTCTCTCTGAACTCTCTCTTGGTACTACCGGGGCAGTCCGTAAGGTCGCCAGTGCTTTACACCAGGCTGGCTTTTTTACTCCGGGCTGGCTTTTTTACTCCGGGCTGGCTTTTTTACTCCGGGCTGGCTTTTTTACTCCGGGCTGGCTTTTTTACTCCGGGCTGGCGCACCAGATGCTGGAGTTTGCGAACTGTAGCATCATATCCGTGAATCATGTGAGATAGGTTAGTTGCTTTTGCAACGGAAGTCCAACGGACAAGCCATTGCTTTGGTTCTTGTTGGTGGAAGCATCTCTTCTTTTGGGGTGAAAGTGGGAGTCTTTGATTCTCACCATTGGCAAGAAAGGATGGACTTGGTATACTGCGTGTTTGTGATTGGTGGATGAATGTTTGATCCTGTGAAGAAAAAAATACCCCGAATGATTCGATGTGATTAACACGGTAACACGGGGTGGAGAGCCGAATGAAGCGCAATGACATAATGGAGACCATCCGAGAACTCAAAGAGATGTTCTTTGCTGGAGCGATCACAGAAGAGGAGTTCCAACGTTTGAAGATGGAGTTTCTCGAAGAGATGAATTTGCTGCCCAGTACGAGTTCGTCTTCGGATGCTTCTCAACCGAGTCATCAAGCGGCCAGAGCAGGTGCTTTTCGGCATACCTCTGCTCCTTCGGCAAGAAGTTCGAGCAATCCATTTATGCCAAAAGCCAGGACCTCTAAATCCTCACCTCTGCTTGCACAGCAAAATGGGGTGAGTGAGATTCGAGGTGTTCCGATCGCATCGGCGACGCCGATTCCCAACACGCTTCAATCTGTCAACCATTCTTCGGGTCCTTTTGAGGCACAGTCTTCGTCCATCACTGTGTCACGAGGCCGTGGAGCTTCTGGTTCGGGGCCTGGCGCCCGTCCTGACTCTTCTGGAATGTCTCCCGAACGGAGACAACAGCAGTTTATGTCGATGTATACGAAGGCGACTCAACAAGCGGCAGAAGAACCCGAGCGTGCACTGCATTTTATGGAAGAGGCACGTGTCTTGGCTCCCGAGTTAGTTGATGATGTTTTTCGTCAGTGGATGGAGTATGCAAAACATATTCTGAGCCAGAAGCGTGAGATGGAACAAGGGCAAGATGACCATACTCAGAATAGTATTCAACAGATTTCTCAAGCGAGCATGGGTTCTTTTGCTGCCAGACAACACGAAGACTCGACCAATCCTGAGTTTGAGATGCCAAAATCTTTGGTATCGGATGCCCCTGTCGAAAAAGAAGAAGATGACGATCCGGTTGCGATCTTGCTGGAAGGTGTCAATGATCTGCTCAGTGAGGAGGACTTCGCAGGTGCGATTGTTCTGCTCGAACATCTGCGAGGCGAGTTCCCTGAGTTAGAGAAAATAAACTCCCTCTATCAGCTATGTCGGGATAACTTGGCAGAGGACTACCATGAGAAGTACGAGGGAGCCTCTTCTACCTTTCCCGCTCTGACTTGCTCTCCGAAAGAACTCATGGAGATGAGAAATAAGATGGATCATCGGGTTGGCTTTCTGGTTTCCCAAATCGATGGAAACACATCCCTCTCAGAGCTTGTGATGATCAGCGGTCTTGAGGAGTTTGATGTCTATCGCTTGGTCGAAAAACTCACCGAACGTGGCGTCTTGAAGGTCATAAGGAAATAGGAACGGTGGCATTTGTACCTCACCCGAGCGAGACTCCAGTTGCTCCCGGTGGGTCTGTGCTCGGGTACAGATCCCAGATACGAGGGGACATCATGACAGTGACTAGACCCAGTTGCTCCCGGTGGGATCTGTGCTCGGGAACAGAGCCCAGGTGACGATGGGGGGGGATAAATTCTCTTGTTGGGAGGATGGATTTAGAATAAGTCTTCGATGAGCTTTACTGTTTTGTTGGTTGATGAGTTTGGATTCAATGTTATCTTTTTCGTGACATATCCACTCTTTTTGATCTCAACATGGAGCTGCTTACCCTTGACAACTTTGATCTCCAACGGTGTCTTTCCTCGCTTTGTACCATTGATCCATACAACACCACCCGCAGGCTTGCTGTTGATACGCAATGATACTTTTTTCTTTTTCACCGAGGAGCGTGGAACATATTCTCCCGGAGTTTGAGTTGGCTTCTTTCTTTTGGATTTCAGCACCTTCTTTTTCATCGCTGTCGATTGGTGCTTGAATGTGGGAGAGTGTCGCCGTGAGGGGGGCGTCGTCTCTGGTCGCCTTGCGAGAGGAGTAGGGCGGTGCTGCTCTTGGACTGCTCGTGACTTTTTTTGAGGCTGTTGATCTTGTGTTCTCAATACCTGTGACGTCGGACGATGCTGTTCTTGGACGACTCTTACTACCACTCCTTTCTTTGGAGAGCTAGAGGTGATTTTGGTTGTTGTCTTTTTATACTTCTGTGGTTTGTGTTCCTGGGAACTGTTGTAGATATAGAAAAGGAGCGCAGTCAGTAGTGATACAACAACAAAGAATACTTGCCAGAGCTTTGGTCGTTTGGGAGGGTCGGGTTCTTTGTAAAGAGGATGAGCCGAGGAAGAGGATAAAGGTGGAGGTGCTTTTTGCAACTCACGGCTTTGATCCGGCACTGAGGTTGTGCTGGCATCAAGTAAGTCGCGGGTCAGAGGTCTGTACAGGGAAACACCTGAGGCACTTGTCTCATGAGGTTTGTATATGTCACGAGTGATGGGCTCTACACCTGCACTGGCAAAAGCTTTCTTTAGATCTTCAAAGAACACAGAGGCGGATTGATACCTGTGATGGATATCCTTCGCTAGAGACTTTTGGACAACCTGTTCCAGAGAGTCTGGGAAAAATCCTTGTGGGTCAAGCTGAGAGAGTCGAGGTGGCCTGGCTTCAACTTGAAGTCGCATCGTCTCCATCTGGTTGCGTCCTTGAAAGACACGTCTACCTGTGAGCAACTCTGCCAGTAAGATGCCACAGGCATACAAGTCTGTGTGTGGACCCATCCGGTCGATCTCTCCCTTGACTTGCTCCGGTGCCATATAGAAGCAGGTTCCAATCACAAACTGCGATTGGCGGGAGGGCCGCTTGGATTGACTCTCAATGGGGGTGGTTTTTGTCGATTCAATCAGCGTTGCGATACCAAAATCGACAATCTTAAGTACCAGATGATTTCGATTTCCCCAGGTAATCAGGAGGTTATCCGGTTTGAGATCTCTGTGCACAATACCCTTTTGGTGGGCAGAGTCCAGAGCGTCCAAGAGCTGAGAGAACAAGGTAAACAGCCAACCCCAATCCGGTCGTGGGTGTTGTCGTCTCAGCCTTGAGAGACTGTGTCCTTGAAGCCATTCCATGATCAGGTAAAAGCCAACGTCTGTTTCGTTTCCAAAGTCTCTCACCTGTACGATATTTTCATGCCGTAGTTCGGCGAGCAGGTAAGCTTCTTGTTGAAAGCGTTCTGTCCAGGTGGGATCTTTGGACAATCGAGGGTGCATGACTTTGGCTGCAACAGGGTGACCTAACGAGGAGTGCCTCGCTTCGTAGACCCCTCCAAAGCCCCCACCTCCAATGCGACGTACAAGCTGATAGGTTCCTACATCCTTCATCACCAAAGAAGGCCATGACTCATCAAAAGGAAAGTGGCATCGTTTACAGCGAGGTGAGTCTGGCGGGCTGACAAACAGACACTCACTACATCGGATATTCGAAGACATCGCTCTCTTATTACCCCTTTGGGCGCATTCCTCTACCAAAACATGCTCGGTTTCTCTTTCCCATGGCGAAGCGTCAACTTCACCAATGGGGTGCAAAGAAGTCTACTATTATTCAATACGAGAGATTTGGCAATACTTGTCTTGTGGTAGGCAGACTTGATTTGTAGTGGGGTAGAGCAAGGAAGTAAAGCAAAACGTTGGAGGGTTGGTCATAAGAAAGCGAAACCT
>JALTMC010000261.1 GCA_027005175.1 Myxococcales bacterium | reverse complement strand
ACTCCTCCGTGCCCGACTACAACACAAATCCTCTGCGAACAAGTAACAAACCACAACACCCACAATTTATCGAGGAGTTGCCTTTACCACAAAAATTCTACAACTTTTCGAGGAGTTGCCTTTATCACAAAAAAGAAACGGTAGCGGTTGATATGCAGTGACCTATTTCGAATAACATTCGAAATAGATGCCACTGCATGCCCACAAGGCAACACCTACTTGCCAAATCAACCTCTGTTGCGGTACACATGATGCAAGCCGTCTTCCATCATGTATGCCGCAAAAAGGAATGAGTTGAGAGATGACCGCTCTGTTCAAAAAAAAAGCCATTCAAAAAGCATTGAGCAAAGAGCTAACCAAGAAACCCCATACCATCTTGCTGGTTGACGACGAAGAGCACAATCTTACGACGCTCTCTGACCTTTTGGTGGATCACTATGAGATCCTCACGGCCCAGAGTGGCTTTCAAGCTCTGGAATTGCTCGAAACAAACGACAACAACGAAAAGATCCACCTTATCATCAGCGATCAACGAATGCCCAAGATGAGCGGTGTTGAGTTTCTCAAAGCCAGCCTTGAGATCGTCCCCAAAGCCAAACGAATTATCCTCACAGGTTACACCGATGTCAAAGCCATCATTGACTCCATCAATGAAGCACGAATCTATAAATTTATAACAAAGCCCTTTAATCACGTTGATATGATGTTAACGGTGGATCGGGCCTTAAGATCCTATAGCCTTGAAGAACAAAATGAAAAGCTACTTCGAGAACTTAGAGACTTAAATCGCAGCCTGGAAGAGAAGGTGGCAGAACGCACCCAGAAACTACAAGAACTCAATGCCTCCAAGGACCGCTTTTTCTCTATCATCGCACATGATTTACGTGCTCCACTACACAACTTTGTGCTCTCCACAGACACCTTGGTAGACAAGAGCGGCGAGCTTACAAACCCTAGCCTACAACGCCTGGCGGGAAGCCTCCAAGGTAGCGCACTAGGATTACAACGTCTACTTCAAAACCTGCTGGACTGGTCCCGCCTGCAAATGGGTTCATGGTGCTGCAAACCCGAAACACACTTCATCCAGGCCCTTGTCCAAGAAACCATTGAGCTGATTTCCGAAAGCATTCGACAAAAGAACCTCACTATAAACGTTGAAATAGACCCGGCCCTAGAAGCATCTCTCGACAAAGGCTTTGTCTCTACCATCATACGAAACCTCCTCACCAACTCCGTTAAATTTACGCCCAGCAATGGAAGAATCAGCATCACGGCCAAAGCCATCACAAACAAAAACCAAGATCTCATTGAAATCTCCGTCACAGACACAGGTCGTGGCCTTCAACCGGAAGAACTCCAAAAACTCTTTCGTATCGACACCAAACACACCACACCCGGCACGGAAGGAGAACGAGGAACAGGCTTGGGTCTAACACTCTGCAAAAGCCTAGCCAAAAGCCACGGGGGCGACCTCTACGTCGAAAGTACATACGGTGAAGGTAGCCGCTTCTTCCTACAAATCCCCCGCGATGCCCACGACGCCGCATACTGCAAGTAATAAGCCCGAAGAATGAGGCTCACAACGCCGCATACCATGCGTCGTCATGTTCTGGGCGATTCACTTTCCATATCCACGGGTGCGACAAATAATTTCGTTCATAATTTCGGTAGTTCCACCACCAATGGGTAACAAGCGAGCATCTCGGAACAGGCGTTCCACGAGAGTTTCTCGCATATATCCCATGCCTCCAAACAGTTGGACAGCATGGTCACACACTTCCATCGCAACATCAGCAGAGAAGTTCTTGGCTTGACTCACAGCCTCAACAACATTGTCTCCTCGCCGAATGGACGCAGCAACCTGGTAATTGAGACTCTTTGCGGCACGCACAAGGGTGGACATATGGGCCAACTTATGGCGTGTTACCTGAAATCCCATGACAGGACGCCCAAACACGTTCCGTTCTCGCACATATCGCTCTGATTCCTCCAGAGCGAACTCTGCGCTAGCGTGGCCGTAGGCGGCCAGCGCCATACGCTCTGTCTGAAAATTATTCATAACAGCGAGAAACCCTGTGCCCTCGTCACCAAGCCGATTTTCGACGGGGATACGACAGTGTTCAAAGACCAGTTCTGCGGTATCACTGGCTCGCCATCCCATTTTTTTAAGGGTCTTCGAAGAATCGAAACCAGGGGTTCCTCGCTCCACCACAAAGAAAGTGAGACCGCTATGAGGTTCATCACTGGTTCGTGCCAGCACAGTGACAACATCGGCCCGAGATCCGCTGGTGATAAACATCTTGTTACCATGGAGGATATACGAGTCACCATCACGCACAGCGCGGGTTCGAATCGCTGCCACATCAGACCCGGCCTGCGGCTCCGTAATACCGAGAGCAGCGATCTTTTCCCCCCGTAAGACGGGTGGGATCCATCGTTGTTTTTGCTCCTCCGTGCCCAGTGTAAGAATGGGTGGAAGAGCGATACCCAAACTACCCAACCCAACAAGAACCCCTGTACTTCCGCCACGAATTAAAGCTTCAATCTCAACGATCGCGTGGAAGATATCACCACCTCCACCACCGTACTCCTCTGGAAACCACACACCCAAAATCCCCGCTTCTGCGGCTTTTCGATAGAGTTCGATCGGAAAGCTTTCAGCCTCTTCCCATGCGTACGCATAGGGAGCCATCTCGCGTTGGGCAAAGCGCAAGCAATTTTCGTAATAGATGTGATGAGATTCATCGAGAAAGTGAGAAAAAAAGGGATCGAGCATCGAATCATCCACGAAATGAAAATTTTTGACTGGAGCGTGCAAGGGTTTCTTGCAAGGAGGCGTCATTGTTGTTTGGAGCACCTAGCAAAAACAACAAGATATGACGAAGCTGTTTGTGTGTTGGGTAGGCCAGAATCACTTCTCCTGGCTGGCTGGGGCTAGGCCATGTCAAGCAACGCCTCTGCGCAGGTCCCAGAAAAACGCCACGTTGCTTTTCCAGAGACGCAGAAGACGGCTGTCCTTGAGGCAGCTCCTGACGCACGACCTCCAACATCGCTCCCGATGAAATCGCCCGGTGCCACGGCGCAAACTGAGGATGGACCCAGACCTTTTGCCGCTCGGCTAGAATCAGCTTATCAGCCATCATATCCACCAACAGAGCACTGCCGATCGCAGGATCGCCGAGAACATCGCCCAGCACCTCTTCAGCGCGTCGTTCCGACAAAGCACGCACAGACCGAGTGTTGTCTTTTCCATGAGCTTTGGATGGACGTTCCACCAAACCAGCTTCTGCCAAAGCCCCCATTAACCGCATCACATCAGGGCTCGTACAAAGAGGCTGAAGTTGCTCTTCCTCAACTTCAGGAACACCGATGGTTCGAAGCAAACGCTCCACAGAGACATCGTAAGAGAAAGGCTCAGAAATGAGGCAGTGCTGTCGATCAAACATCGCAAAGATCAACATCTCTCCATCCGAAACAAACATCACCCGATGTGCTTTCCCTTCGGCCGAGTTTGTCACACAGATCCGACGACATGGACGAGCCAAGATAGTCATCGCTCTCTGCCAACGGGTTGTTAAGGCCTCACCACCCGCAGAGAGGAGTTGATTCTGTCGTAGCCATTCCAGGTGAGGGACCAAGGGGGCTTCCGTATGCACAGACTTGTCGGATGGCAACAAAAAGCCAAACGGACAAACAGACTCCACAGGTGCATTGGCTTGTAACAAAGCAACCATCACAGGGGGTGGAACTTTTAAAAGCGGTGTCGCTATCGACAAGATGCTTCTCCCTTCGATTCATTTGGCCCAAGAACGACCCAACCTCAACAGCCCGAAACACAGGACATCCTTCGTCCCTCCACTTGCTTACCCATCCATTTTGCATACCATGAGAATCACTTGTGAGCAAACCTTCCTGACAGAGACAACAGTATAGACTCATTCCTTTGGTCTATTCAACGAAAATTTCGAAGCCCCTCAGCAAAGGTTGTGCCTCCATATTCTCTGCGGTTCCCTGCCCCTTGTGTAGGACTCTTGACAAGCCCTGCAAGTATCTCGTACCTTAGTTTCGAATCTGCTCTCTCTTTACATCTTCATGCACGAGCGGCTAGAGAACTCAATTTTGTTATGGGATGTGCCTGTGATTCAGAAAAGACCTGATCAAACGAATAATTGGCAAAAGCACTCCTCTTGGGGAAACATCGGCATGTTTCTCCTGTTTTGGGTTGTCTTCAGTACAATCGTACCATCACAGGTACATGCTCTTCCCAACGATCTTCATCTACACTTCTTGTTTAATGGTCGTGATCTCAACGACCCAACCCGAGACCTGCAGCTCGCCAACACCCGACAGGCAGAGTTCCGTAGCCTCGCCATGGAGTACGGCTTTGCCCTCACAGAGCCCTTGCTCTCCCCCGCTGAAACGCTCGGAGTTTCCGGCTTTGATCTCGGTGTCGCAATCTCTCTTGCTGACATTCCAGAAAACACACCACACTGGCGCAAAGCCGTAGAAGATGAACGCCCTGACAATTACCTTATGGTCACACGCATTCGCTTGCGCAAAGGTCTGCCTTTTAGCTTTGAAGTCGAAGGCAGTATTGGGTTCATCAACAACAGCACCAGTGTGCTTGCAGGCTTTGCCCTCAAATGGGCCCTCAATGAAGGCCTACTCTACTTCCCAGACATCGGCTTCCGACTCTCCGTCAATCGATTGTTCTCATCTCGCGACATCGATGTAGTGACCGCAAGCATGGACTTCTGGGTCAGCAAACAATTCTCTGTTCTGGGAATGTTCACGGTTACCCCATACGCTGGTTACAGCCTCGTCTTTGTCCGCGCAAGCAGCCAAGTCCTCGACCCCACTCCCCTTAGCTTCGGGGACAACGAAGACGGCAGCACAGGTAGCAGTAACTTTGTGTTCAAACCCATACCCAACGCAAGTAGTATTGGTGGCAGCTTCGGTAGTCGTGCGTCTTTTGGTGCTCGTATCGTCTGGTTCTTTACCAGCCTCACCATGGAAGGCTCTGTCATCGTACCGCACTCTCCTGAATCTGGTGTTGCCTCCGTCGCGGGCCCTGCAACTGTCGGTGCCTTCAATATGAAACTCTCTTTCTTCTTCTAAAAAAACAAGCCTCCTCCCGAAGAATGGCTCTTTTGAAGACCTCCCAACATCGTGAGACCTCACCCATTCTTGCCCTTGACTCATCCCAGAAAAGATTCATACTTTGAGAGTGGGTGGATGCGAGAAACAAGGCAAGATCTCTTGGATCTGATCTATGTCAAGAGCAACCGGGTTGACTCGGTACGTTCTTTTTGGTACATCCCGGCTGTTCTGAAAAGAATGCAAACGTGGAATGTAGAATACAGCGCATCACACCAGCCCCACAAGAATGGAGTTCCCATGTTCAGAAGACCGAAAAAGCCTCGAACTCTCAAGGCGATACCGCTATTGGAGGGCATATTATGTATTTCGCTATGTTGAATGGCGGGGAAGTTCTAGTCATTATCGTCGCAATCCTTGTGCTCTTTGGTGGCTCTCGACTACCTCAACTTGGTGATGCTCTCGGAAAAGGTATCAAAAACTTCCGCAAAGCTATTGCTCCCAAGAAAGAGGAAGAAGAGGAGTCCAAAGAAGAAGAGAAACAAAAAAAAGAGACTCTCGCTCTCCCTCCTCATGACCCCAACAAAAGCACGCTGAACATGAAGCAAAACGACAAACAAGAGAGTCAATCCTAAAAAACTCCTCATCCACACAACCATTTCATGTTGTTTTAGTTGCTGTTCTTGGAATGCCAAGCCCCTGACTTCAGTCGGGGGTCGTATGACGTCGCTCCATCAGCTTGTCACCACCCCACAAAGCTTATCACGACAACTTCCCAGAATTGCTGTGTTCGAGAGTCCCACACAGAACCCCCTCAAAGCTTATTACGACAACTTCCCGGAATTGTTGTGTTCGAGAGTCCCACACAGAACCCCCTCAAAGCTTGTAACGACCGATACGAGTGCTGTGATTATAGATATGACCCAGATAGAGATAGCCATTGGCCTCGTA
>JALTMC010000260.1 GCA_027005175.1 Myxococcales bacterium | reverse complement strand
GGATTGTATGCTCTGGGGGAAAGCCCGGAGATGTCGTATCTAAGCTTTAGCATTCTGGATGATGATGTCTCTGCCAAGGTGGTTGATCCAAACAAGGCTCGAACTTTTGTTGTCCAGGCTTTGTCCGATGACGATGCCACTTTTTCTGAGTTTGAAACGTTCGGTGGTGCTCATACGTCATCGACTCTTTTGGAGAATGCTGCTTTTTCTCTTCCTTCTGACTTATTGGCTTCTGCCAGTCCAGAGCAAGAAGAGCCTCAGCACCTCTCGAAAAAGGTCCCTTGGTCTCAGATCTTGGTGCGAATGTTTCGAAAGTATCTGTGGCTTTGGCTGTTCTTCTTTGGTGTCGGAGTTGCTATCGGATGGAGCTTCTTTAAAATTCTGGCTGTTTCAGCCTCAAGCCAAACGATGTTTGCTTTGATCGCTGGCGGAGAGGTGCTCCTTCTCACAGGTGTAGGGTTCTTTGTTCGAGCTGTGGTTGCAGAGCATATCGATCGTATTCAATGGCAGCATTTTAAGGTCCTGAAGCGGGCTGTCATTGTATTGCTCCTGGTCGGACTCTGTCTGGGCAGTTACTTTCTTTTTCTGAGCAAGTGGGACATCGACATCTGGTGGAGTACTGCTTTTTTTCTTTTGACCTTTGCCCTGTTTTTGTATGGCTTATTCAACCTATTGAGTGGTCTTCTTTTGTACGGTGAGGTCTATAGTGAGTTTAAAGTCGGTACCGTACGTCGTTGGATCAGCCGACTTACCGCGTTGCTCTTTGTTGTTCTGTGCGCTGTCTTTGTTTTGTTCTTTGACTTTGTCGGCGGAATGTACTGGTGGTACAATACGTATGTCACTTCTGAAATACGCACACAAGTTACGTCTCGTAACGAACAACTCAAGTCGTTGCAGCTTAAATCATTAATCGATCGAAGAGGTCGAAAGCTCGGACTGTACCGTCGGACAAAAAGTGACTGGATTGAAGCATATAATGATCCAAAGTTAATGCAGTGGAAACTGAGTCAGGCCATTCAGTTAGCTGAGGGGGTGGTCCAGCCTCCTGCATGGTGGTGGAGGTATTTGCCAGACGGTCGAAACTTGAAATCAGAACCTTTCTCTGTGGAAGGTTTTTTGCGCATACCCTATTATTTTCTGAAACAGCGGCGAAAAGTGGGAGGTAGTACTCCCGCGTTACAGGCGGCCAAGAACTTTATTGACTTTGGTATGAAACGCAAAGGGCTTGGATTTCTCAAAACGATTCGGACCAAGCTCTTTGAAGAAATTCCTCGGTCTTATATCATGTCTCAGGTCTTCACTCCTCGTGAGATGCTGGCCACTTATATGGCAACGTTATGGATGGGTAAGGGCGATAACTACGGTGTTCATCGGATGGCTTTGTACTTCTTTGGTGTGCGTCAGCCATCTGCTCTCTCTTGGAATCAGGCGATTGCTATCGCATCTTGTCTTCCGAATCCTGGACGTATGAATCCGTGGTACTTGAAAAGCTGTTTGCAGGGGAAGTGCAAGAATAAGCGACGTGCCAAAGCGTACCGGGTTTGGATGAAACGCATCCGACAGCTTAAGCGAAAACTGCGACGTCGTGGGTTCAATATCCCCAAAACGTTGCCGGTCTTTCATAATGGATTGTCTGAACTTCGTGTGATCTCTCGTCGAACAGAAGTTCAAGATGCCCATCTGCGCAAATGGATTCGTTCCGATATTCCCAGGGTTCGAAAGGATTGGAAGCGAGGAGAAAATGTTGTACTAAGCTATGATTCGGAGCTCACATTCGGCCCGGTCCAGAGGAAGGGAGCTTCTTCTGTCAAGACATCGCGAAAGGAGCCATTCGGCCCGACCCAGAGGAGGGGAGGTTCTCCTGTCAATACATCGCGAAAGCGACCTACTTCCCGGCCTATTGGTGGGAAAGGTAAGGCGAAGGTCCAGAAGGGTAAACCATCCAGCCTTGTTGCCGTATTAAAGACATTTCAGGATAAGTATCGAAAGCATATTCCAAATCTGCAAGTGACGTACTCGTTGATGGATTCACGAGATGGTCATGTTGTTTCGCAGTACGGTGGAGATCGTCACTTTGATATGGCTACCGCACGTAAGCCAGTGATGGGCTCTACTTTTAAAGTGATCACACTACTCGTGAGTGGCTACTGGCCTGATTCTCTTCCCTTGATCAACCGAGGGCGTGGAAAGAGCCCGAAGGAAAGGAAGAGACGGAGGTTCTTATACCAGCAATCTGGGACGCAAGGTGACTTCGTTCGGAACAGTCATAGCATGCCATCCTATGTTAATAAGTTTGCCGCGTTGCGTATGTCTGCCAATATCGGGTTTGTCTTTATGTCGTTGCGTTGGACATGGCTGGTTTTCGATAAAAAAGAGTGGGAGGCTATCCTTCGTATCGGCCTGGCTCAAATGTATCGCGATAAATTGAACTATTCACAGAAGAAGGCGAGGCTTCGAGTGAAGGCAGTCTTTCGTAAGCCCATGCTGCTGTATCAGGACCTTCGCCATCGCTTTGGCTATCGTGTTTATCTCAAAAAACTTCGTTCCAAAGCTTCTTTTGAAGCGGGTAAGGCGAAGGCAATTCAGTCTCTGCTGAAGACCCGTGTGTCGAAGAGTTCCTTGTCTCGGTTGCTGGGATCTCACAGTGTCTCAGGTTTTGGAAAGCTTATTCGTTCGCGTGTTGCTTCGTATCGATGGAAGTTTCGACAAAAGTTTAAAGGTCCGATTACGATGGAGACGTTGTCTTGGCTACGACCTCTTCGGATGGAGATCGGTCTGCGTTATTTAATTCACCTTGCGGGCTTGGTGGCAGGCTATAAGGGGAAGCGTGACCACTTGCAGCCTGTGATGACAATGACTCTCGGTGTAAACAATACCGGCACACACCAGCTAGCTCAGGTGGCCGCAACGGTAGCGGGACAACGCATCATTCGACAAAGGTGGATCAAGGCGATTTATCGAGGTCGGAAGCTTGTGTATCGCTCTACACCTACCCGCTCTGTGAAGTTACCCGTGCCACAACAATCGTTGGTCGATGCCAAAAAGGCGATGAACTGGGTGCTTCGTTGGGGAACCGCAGGGCGTGCAGGGCGTCTGGTTCGCAAAAAATTTGGGTCCAAGGTCTTACTTGTCTCTGGGGCAAAAACTGGAACAGTCCAAGATTCACGAGGTGTGAGTTGTTTGGGATTTCTGGAGCATCGCGCTGGTGCAGTGACAATCTCAACGCCCGACAACCTCCCCTTACGCAATTATTACTTGCGTAAGCCTATCGTTAATAAGTTGGAGTATTATAAAAAACGCGTGGCTTATTGGAAACAGCGGGCTGATAAGGCAACCCATGCGAAGACTGGAAAGAATGCGTTGCGGCAATATGAGCGATTTCAGCGGTTGTTTGAAAAACAGTCGGCGTTGATCAAGGGCTACAAAGCATTGGTTTATAAGTTCCTGCGGATGGGAAAACGGTGGAAGTATTCAAAGTTAAAAGCGGGGCGATTTTTAACGTTGGCGATGATTGCGGGAAGAAAGAAGTCTTTTGCCAAACGGCAGTCGGAGGTGTATCAAACCTACGCTCGCGGTGATATGCGAATGATCCATCTATATACGAAATGGTTTACACGTTTTCATCAGAGAGCCAAAGATCGCATTCAAAAAACAAAGGCCAAGCTCGTTGAAATTAAAGGTGACATGCAAAAAGTTACTGACAAATTCGACAAGGCGGTTCATCTCTTTCATGAGGTTCGACAGGTAGCTAGAAAGCAGCAACGCAAGTTAAAGCAGGTTCGCTTGCAATACAAGCAGGTCTATCGACGTACATTAAAAAACTGGAAGAAGGAGAGGATTCGACCCGGTGGGCGAGGGCACTATCGGTCGATCTATCGGCATCCACGAGTGAAACATTACCGAGGGTTGTTGCGGAAGACGATTAAGCAAAAAGCGGCAGCCATTCGCAAGGCGATACGAGCGAAGTCGAAGGTCCGAAAAGCGGCGTATTGGGTAAAGATCTACAAGCGACGTTTCCAAACAGCCAAGCGACGATACGCCCGAGCTATGACCTGGGCCCAACGCAAACCAAAGACATTTTTTAAGTACAAAAAGCGTATCGCAAGCAACCGCAAGCGACATGCCAAATGGCTTCGTCTCTCGCAAGAAAAGATGCAACGGGTCGCTATGTTGGAGAAGGTTCGATTGCAGCATTTGGCGTCTTCTCAGGAGTGGTTGAAGCGTTCTGTGCAACAGGAGAGGGCGTACAACCGAATGGAGGCTCAGGTGGTTCGGACACATAAGCGCTGGGAGTTGTATTCTTCGAGGGCCTGTGTCATTCTTTTTGAACTGCTCAGTTACTGGAAAGAGCATGACGGACCTGCTTCAAAAAGAGGGATAGAGTGAAATTTGAAATAGACATACTTGAGGAGTCCCACGAGAACAAGCCTCAAAGATCGATGACAGTAGAGGCAAGTAACTGGTTTTCTGCGCTACATAGTGCTCTTAAATCAATGAATGATCTGATGACCATGCAGAATATTAATTTCACTGTGTTGGAAGACGGTAAGTCGGCAGAAGTGGAGGATCCAAACTCGACTCGTGTCTTTTTGATTAAGGCCAAAGAGGAAGAAATGAAGCTTGGAAGAACCCCTCCTCAGCGAGACACTTTTGTTGAACTCCGGCCTCCTGTGGTTGAAGAATTTCCAAAAGACCAAGAGCCCAGGAAGGAGCTGCGCTCTCTCGACAACACAGGACCTACAACGGCCTACGAGCCCGATGAACTTGCTCAGATACTTCAGCGTGCCAAACTGGCCGCTCCGCCCTCTGATGCAGAAATGCCTTACTCACGTAGTGATTCTCTCAGCACAGAGAAACCAGAGAAACCGAGAAGGCCCGAGCCAAGACCTACTGTAAAGCAGGAGGTTTGGAAAGGGGAGCTCCAAACGGGTGATGAGATCTCTTCTGGGAAGGTGGAGGGAAAAGAGCCTGACTCCGATCGGATTCGTCTAGAGAAAGCTGGACAAGAATCGACGACACCAAAGAAATCGAGATGGGTCAAACACCATACGATGGAGTCGGCGACCTCTGTTGCGCCCTTGGTGAGACCCAAATCCTTTAGCGTTCAGGGCTTTTATATGCCCGGAACAACAGGTCAGTTCCTGACAGATGCTTTTATGAAGCTGGCGAGCTTGTACGAACATTTTGGAGCCGATAAAAAGGCTGCTATCCGGTATGTCCTGAACATGTTGAGTAAGAGCATTCAGGCGGAAGGGGGTGGGGTGCTTCTCACAGACATTAATGATCCCCTCCGCATCGGCTGGTTTGAAGTTGCTTTTGGCTCTGCCGAATCCGATCTCTTAAATGCCCGACTTCCTTTATCACAAGGTGTTTTTGGATTTTGCCTCGAAAACGGAGGTAGCATTAGCGTCCCGGACCTGGAACAAGAGGAACGCTTTAAGGATGACTTCTTGCTTACCCTACAAAGTGGTGTCGGACCCGCGATGTTTGCACCCATTGAACATGATGGTGCTTTTCTGGGAGTGCATGTTCGCTACCGGGCATCGGGCGAAAAAGCCTTTACTTCTGGAGAACTCAGCATCTTCGAATATATGTCTCAGTCTTTGGGCGAATATCTAGCAAGTATTGATGGTGCTTGATCTTTCATAAGGAGCCCAGAACTTCTCATGATATCGAAACCGTTTTTGTTACTCGACTGTAATTTGTCATCGGAGTCTGGAGAGACCTTTTGCAATGCAGTGGAACGTGCAGCCTTGCCCCAGACAGAGTTTGTGAGCTATCGTCTTGCTGATAGCGCGGAGCCGGACTGGCTCAGGCATGTGTTGGATGGAAAGTTCTGTGGCATCGTGGTGTCGGGGAGCGCGGCCAGTCCGAAAGAAGAAGAACCATGGGTTGTGAGGTTGGTGAGAGAGATCCGGGAGGCGACGATGCAGGGAGTTCCAACGCTGGGTATTTGCTTTGGTCACCAGCTTATCGCATATGCCTGGGATGGTGATGTGGGGGAAGATGTGTTGGGGTATAAGGTTCGCGGGATACAGCCTGTTACAATCGAGGATACAACGTTGTCGCCCTCGTTGCTCCTTAACGGTGGGCAGGGAGAAATAGAGGTCCTTGCATCGCATCGCGATCAAGTACTATCCGCTCCAGACGACTGGTTGGTTGTGGGACACTCATCGTATTGTCCTATTCAGGCACTGCGTGCTCCGAATCTTCCTATTCTTACGGTACAATGGCATCCAGAGGGCGACAAGAACTTTATTCGAGATAACCCCCACCCTGATTGGGAGAGCTTGCCCTATGAGCGACTCTCCAAGCTGTCAGGTCATAACGTCTTAGCGAACTTTCTTGCCTTGCACGTTTCGTCCAACGAAAAAAGCATGTTGTGAATTGTCTGGACGAGAGCTTTCTTGTCTCGGGTTCTCGGCTTGCTTTACAGAGCATGAAACAAAAGGGGATGTCACCGATGATGGCGTTTTTTGGGTGAGAAAGGAGTGTTTACAGAGCATGGAATAAAAGGGGATGTCACCGATGATGGCGTTTTTTTGTGAGAAAGGAGTGTTGAGAGTTGTGGCATTTTTTTTGTGAGAAAGGAGTGTTGGGAGTGGTGGAGTGTTGGGGGAGTCTCAGGTTTGTGGTTTGAGTGGTTTGAGTGGTTTGAGGGTGCGGTAAAGGCTGATGATACCATAGGCGACGCAGTAACTCATAGAGAGAGTGACAACCCACCAGACCCGTTTGGGGTAGAGAAATACCATGGAGAAGGAAGCGGTTCCCCAGGCCCATGTATATCCAAGGATCAGGCGGCGAAACCACTTGTTGTGGGTGACATATTCAAGGCGCGTGGGATAGATAAACTTAACAGGTATGAAGACCAGCACGACCAGGGTCACTAAGATACCGACATTGACCCAATGTGACGTTTGCCAGAAGTAAAGGTAAAATACAGCAATATTCCAGTAACTGGGAAATCCCAAAAAGTAATGATCTTCTGTTTTGGCATCTTCTTGAGCGAATTGGTAGCAGGAGGAAAGTACAACCAGTGAGGCCATCGCTTCCCGCCAACCGGGTTGAATGATGTCACTGCAAAGGATGAAAAAACCTGGAACAATGACATAGTTGAGAAAGTCGATTAAATTGTCGAGCAGGGCACCGTCAAAGTTGGGTAGTGTTTCTTTGATGCGTACCATACGAGCCAATGTGCCGTCTGCGGCATCGATTGCGATGGCGATACCAACCAGCGTAAATGCCAGGACATACTTTTTATGGAGGATGGCCCACAGTGTAAATAACCCAGCAACACTGCCGGTTGCTGTGAACAAGTGCACACTCCAAGCGGCTGCTTTCAGTGTTCTGCTTGGAGGAGTCGACGATTCTGTCATCACGCTACCTTTTCGACGTTTCAATAAGAGCGTCGTTATGTTTGTTTGTTGCCGAAGCGCAAGTTCTGGTTCGATGCTTTCGACGCATTAGGAAAGGACAGCTTCAGGCTTTTTGATAGTGAGTCCCATCGCTTCGAGATCGGGTGGTTCGTAGTGGATGGGAGAGACTTTGTGCAATTCGAATTGACGGCGGGAGAGAGCGGTGTAGTGATGACCGATGGAGACTTGGGCTCCCTCAATGACGCGGTGTCCTGCTTCGTCAAGGCGAGCGTTCATGGTCGCTTTTTTACCTGTGGGGCAAATGGTCTTGAGTTCGATCAACTCTTCGGCCCAGGACAGAAGGTATTTGGAACCCTCAAACGGCTCGCCTCTGAAGTCTGTTCGCAGACCATAGGCGAGAACGGGGATATTGAGACTGTCACAGATCAAGGTGAGCTGTAGGACTTGGGTTGGACTCAGGAATTGTGCTTCATCCACCAACACACAGTCCACTTGTTTTTCAAGATGTTCGTGGGCGACTTGCCGGAGAAGATCATCTTCTTTGTCAAAAATGATAGCTTCTCTTTGCACCCCAATACGAGATGTTATCTTTCCCACCCCATGACGGTTGTCGAGTCGAGGTGTGAAGAGTAGAGCACGCATGCCTCTCTCTTCATAATTGTAAGCCGATTGCAACAGCGTGGTCGACTTTCCTGCGTTCATTGCTGCGTAGTAAAAGTATAACTTTGCCATGTTGGGCTATCCTGCGATTGGGAGGATTGTTGTCTGTCGAAGTGTCCACAAAAGAAAGACTGTGAAGGATTGACCAATGTGTTTGTTTGCTTCGACTTCATCAGAACGTCCAGAATCTGGATTTGCTTGCTCTCGCAAGGAATCACGTGAGCGAGCCTAGAACACTAACCGGCTTGCTGTCGGTGGCAAAAACAGCCATTGACGTCGCCTGACTTCGTTATGCCTTCTCGGAATAGCGAAAGTATGCCTCGGCGGCATGCCTTGCCAGGCTCGCAACGGACTGATTGTACTCGGTCCATCAAACCGATCAGTGTTCTCGTTAGGCTGCTCTCATGCAGCACTTCTTGAATTTTTTCCCACTGCCACAATGGCATGGGTCATTGCGTCCGATTTTCGGCATTTCTCGAACAACGGGGCGAGGTTTGACAGGCTGTCCATCTTCAAAGAACCAGATATCTCCTTCTTTGACAAAGGTGGCTATCTCGTGATGGTCATATTCTGTTCCATCTTGAATATAATTTGCGAGAAACTCAACAGAGCCTGTTGTGTCATCGGGTCCACCTTCATGGGTTTCGATGATCTTTAGGCTCTGCCAGTCTGACTCTTCAGCCCATCTCTTGGATTCTTTCGGGTCAAAGTCCGTTCGTTGATCCTTGTGTGTGGTGTTGAAGATGTAGTCCATCTCTACTTTTGCATAAGCCGTGTATCGGGAGCGCATAAGCTGCTCAGCAGTCTCTGCTTTCTTTTCCCCTTTGATTAGAGGTTCACAACAAGCATCATAGTTTGTGCCGGAGCCGCAAGGGCATTCTACCGTTTCCACATCAGTCATGGGGTTTCCTTTCTATTCCACAACAAGCATTCCTTCGAATGAATCTACTGCTTGCTAGCAGAGAAGGAGAATGGCGTCAAGTCTCAACCCCTCTGAGGCATGGGGAGAGGTTGAAGAGGACACCAACCATGTTGCCCCATTCGATAGCTACGTCCAAAGCTCCGCTCTTCTCTTTCTTCAGGGATTGAGTTCTCTTTCTTGATGAAGTGGAAGTAGAATTGTCATGGTGGTGCCTTGGCCGAGAACAGAGTCTACTTCAAATTTTCCTTTGTGATTTTCGACGATGCGTTTGGAAATCGCGAGCCCGAGGCCTGTGCCTTCTCCAACGGGCTTTGTCGTGAAGAAAGGGTTGAAGATCTGTTTCTTGAGTTCGGGTGGGATTCCGTTGCCGTTATCTTCGACTTGGATCCCCATCCACTGGTTGTTTTTGAGGTAGGTGCTGATGTGAATATGCCCAGGGGGGCTTTGAGGTTCAGACTTCTTACGGGCCAGGATAGCTTGTGCAGCATTCACCATCAGATTCATAAAAACCTGATTGAGTTGTGCCGACCAGCATTCAATGGGTTGCTCGTACTTGAAGTCTGTAGTGAACTTCACTGTGGTTTTGTAGGTGGCACGAACGAGGGTGAGGGTCGAACGGATCCCGTTGGTGAGAACGACGGCCTTGCGCTCCGATTCGTCAGCCCGTGCGAAATTGCGTAAATCTTCGGCGAGGCCCTTGATACGTTGGGTTCCATCGTAAATGGCATCCAGGTTGGTGAAGATGGGGTCAAATCGCTGCTGCAAATAATCAAGGACTTCGGCCTCTGCGTCATCTCCTGCCAACTCCATAATGGTCTCTTGGAGTTGGTTGAGGCGGTGGAGCAAGTTCTGTGTTCCGTTGTGTGCAAAGGTTGCAGGGTTTTTGATCTCATGAGCCAAACCGGCCATTAAAGTTCCCAATGTCGCCATCTTTTCGGAGTGGAAAAGTTGCTCTTCCATCTCTTTTTGGGCGATTCCTTGGTGGCTCACTGTCGATTGGCTTTGTGCCAATAACTGCTGTGATGCCTCAAGTTCTGCTTTTTGCTCTTTGAACTGGAGTTGCAGGCTCTCATACTGCTGAGCATTTGCGATGGCAATGGCAACTTGAGGGATAAGTAACTTGAGTGCTTCGACGCGCTTTTGTGTGAACGTGTGTACTTCTCTGGAATGTTCCAGATAGAAAAAACCCAGCATCTTTTCTTGTTCAAATATGGGTGCACAAAGGACGGAACGAGGCTGGAATTGAACGATATGAGGATCATTGGAGAAGCGTAGATCTTGTGTTGCATCTTCAAGTACGATAGCAACTCGCGAGCGCTCAGCGAGTCGAATGACCTGTGCTGCGATTTTTTCTTTTTGAAACTCCTGTGGCTCCAGAAGGATTGAAGTTTCCGTAAGAGAGGCTTGTGTTGCTCTAACAAAGAGTCCTTTGAGTGAGTACAATAGCAAATATGCGCTGTCAGCGCCGGTTTGTTCCATCGCTGTTGTGATGAGTTGAGTATAGAGTTGCTTGGGCTCCAGCTTTTTTGCGATCTCTTGCTGTGCCTTGAGCAGAGGTTCAAGGCTCTCTGCGTACCGATGATTTGGCTTTGGGGGGGTTTGGTGTGGGTTGAGATTCGTCGATAGTGATTGAAATCGCAACATGGGGTCTCGCTTCTCAAGTATGGAGACCTTGGCTTGTGCGTCCCACACTGCATAAGCTTGGTTTGCGTCTGCAAAATATCCACGGGCGATACGTCGTCGTTGGTGTTGATGATAGAAGATGCCCGCTCGCTCTTGGGCCACGGCTGCTGTCAAAAAACATCGATACCGTTGGGCTACATCAATGGCCTCATCGAACAAAGCGGAGGCTTGGTAAAACTCCTCAAGAGCGTTGGCTTTTTCCGCACGAATTAAAAGGGCAGAGGCGAGGTAGTTGGCCGGGCATTGTTCGGCAAACCTATCAAGCTGCTGACTGTTGGCTTCTAGGAGCTTCCAGTTTTGACTCTCAGCCTCTTCTGGATGGAGGTCTTCTTGAGAAGCTAGCCAAAGACTATGAAAGAAGTAAAGTTCGGGTAAGAGAGGGTGAAGCCTTGTTGTTGAGAGGTGGTTTTTTGTACAAGCGATCTCTTGTTGAGCAAGCCCACTCTCTTCCAACAAGACTGTCGCTATGAATTGTTCTGTGTGAACGGCAAAGCTGTGTAAGGGGGAAGCTTGCAGTTGCTCTATGAGAGTAGGCTGGCTCTGACTCTGTTGCTCGGAGCGATGTTTCTCATGGGGAGAATTCATTAACCGCAAGATGATATGTTGCAGACAGAGAAGCACGTTGGTCGCTTCTTGGGAGTGTAAAATATTCTGTGTGGTATTGAGGTGCTTGTGAATCTTTTCAAGGATGACAGCGAGATTGCTGCCTTGAACAAACTCGAATAGGACAGAGGCTGTGATGGCTTGACCTGCAACTTCCGTAAGACCATATCGCAGTGCCTCCTGGCATGCATTTTCACAGTGCTTAATGGCTTGTTCTCTTGTATTTTGCCACAGGCAGATCCAAATCCCATACTGCATCTCCAAGAGAGGACGTAGTGTCGGCTTTTTTTGTCGATGATTGAGTGCCAGAGCTTGGTGCGCCAGTTGTTCCGCCTCTTTAAACCTTCCCCGGCAGCAAAGCTCCTGTGCGTAAATCATTGAAGCGTTGGGGGTTTCTGGGGTGTGTCCGTGCTCCAGTGATATTCGGAGCATGGTCACGGCCAGGTACTTTTGCACAGAAAAATGTCTTGTCATTACATGGCACAGTGTGAGTAGACTTTGCTGAAGGAAGAGTGTGGTGACTTGGGTCGCTGCTTTCTGATTGTGAAAGGACTCAAGTTGCTCTGAAGATACCTGTGCTGCGAAGGGCTCGACGATCTCATGTGAAAGCTTGTTCCAATCCGAATCCTCGGAAGGAACAGGGAGCTCAAAGCGTTTGAGGATGATCTCTAACTCTTGCAGTAACAAGTCGTCCTGTTCCTGTTGAAACAATCGCTGAGCGCGTAGCAACCGAATGGTCACCTCGTCTTGTAAGTGAAGGTCCCGTTGCAATATCGTGTTTTCTTTCGCCAACATCTGATCGAATTGTTGGCTCAGTAAGTCTGCCTCAAGAGCTTGTGTTTCTAATGTTAATGCGAGAGCTTGATGCCGAGGATCATTGGTCCCCTCTAGTAATTGCAAACCATTCTGAAAGTATCTTGAAGCTGTAGGATAGGCTCCCAACAAGATAGCGTATCTTCCTACTCTGTGATTCTGTTTGGCGAGGGACGCTGGGGCTTTGGGTGGCTGGTTGTTGTGGAGGCCCACGTTGAGGTGGTCAACCAATTCAAACCAGCGGGCATACCTGTGAGGATTGTGATCTTGGTTGAGCAGGTTTTGACCGATCGCTGTGTGTTTTTGGGAGCGATCTTCTTTGTCTAAATGTGTGTATATCTGTTCGTGAATGATCTCATGAGAAAACCGAAATACAATGGGAATGGAATCTTTAAACTGGACGAGTTCGGCGGCAGTTAAGGTGATGAGTTGCAGGCTTTCAGCAAGGGGAGAAAGAAAGCCTCTCTTGATAGCAGGTTGTAATGCAGAGGCGACAGCATCGACCGTTGATTGGGAGATATGAGCCAAGGTTCGCACATCAAATTGATGGCCCAAGCAAGAGGCATACTGAAGAAAGTGCTGTGTCTCTTGTGGGAGTTCTTTGAGAGCGAACGAGAAATGTGTTTGCAATGTTTGTTGTGTCGGGAACGTTGAAGCGAGAGATGTATCCCACAACCATCGGTCTTGTGCTGTATTCCAATACAAAACACCCTGTCTCTCTGCTGTGGCGAGTAGCTCTTTGAGTAAGAGAGGATTGCCTTGGCTTTGATGGAGGAGTGTGTCCATCTCATCAGGTAGTTGTGTGGAGGGACCTCCCAAAGTATCGAGTACCATTTGTTTCAGGTGTTGGTCCGGTAACGACTGCAATGTGATAGTCTCGAAAGAGACATCATGCCGACGTAGCCGTTCTAGCATTTCGGAAAGAAAGAGAGGAGGGCGATTGTTGTGTTGTTGGTATGTTCCAACAATCAAGATGTGGTGTGTGTTTTCATCAAGTAACAATTGTTCCAGCCAGTGGATGGTATTCCTACAAGCCCAATGAAGCCCATCGAGTTGGAGGAGGAGAGGGGTCTCTTGGGTAGCAAAGGCTTGTAACAAAAGCTGAATACCATGTTGAAGACATTGACGCACCGATTCTTTGGGAAAGATCTGAGGTTCGGGAACTTCTCCGAGAAAGGTTTTCAATTCAGGGAGGATCTTGACGAGACAATGGTCAACTTCTTCTAAAGTGCTTCGCAGTTGGATTCGCCAGTAGGGCAATGACTCAGGGGCGTTCTTGATCTGTTGGAGGAGATCCTGGATTAAGTCGATGACTCCTGTAAGAGGGTGGTGTTGGATTCGATTAAAGGAGCCACGCGCAAACCAGCCGTTCTTTCGAGTGAGAGGCGGAAGTAGCTCTCGTAAGAGCGCTGCTTTTCCAACCCCATGTTCTCCTGAGACCAGAAATAACTCTGTGTTGCCTCGGCTTGCTCGTTGAAAGGCATGAAATAAACTGCGGACTTCTTCGTCGCGGTTGTAGAGTTTCTGGGACGTATGGAGATGCAGGGGTCTATCGTATTCATCGGGTTGGAACTCGTGTTCTCGGTTCGATAACAGTGAGTCTAAACATCGCTGAAGATCGGCCTTAAGTCCATAAGCGCTTTGGTACCTTGCTTCCGGTTGTTTGGCCAGTAACTTCATGACAACAGCGGACAACGAGGTGGGGACTCTTGCGTGCAAGGTATACGGAGGTCGCGGTCGTGTCGCGATGTGGTCACAGATCAGTGAGAGTGGTGTCCGATTGGGGAAGGGGCGCAGACCAACAAGCATTTCATAGAGTGTTACTCCCATAGCATACAGATCTGCTCTGTGATCCAGCAGCCGGTTGTACCGTCCTGTTTGCTCTGGAGCCATGTACATTAACATGTTGTCGCTGGTATGAGTTGGCCAGAGAACCGGGGATTCTTGGTGTTGCTGTGAAGCCTGGCTAAAGTCGATCACCTGCAACCTCTTTTGCTCGGGTGAGACAATCAGGTTCTCTGGCATGATGCCTTTGTGGGTTATATTGTGTTGGTGCAACACATGGAGGGCTTCGGTCAGTTGGATGGCATAGTGTAGTACCAAGGGGACATCCAGTAGCTGCTCTTCCAGCAGTTGTTGTAAAGATACTCCTTGGATGTCCTCCATGACCAAGACTGATTTGTCATCTTTTTCCAACAAGGCATACGTTCGACAAAGAGCGGGGTGGTGAAGTTCTTTTGTGATCTCATACGTATATCGATATCTGGCTCGTGTACAGAGATCGGTTGGGCTGCTTGTTGGTGTTTTGAGAATCATGGCGCAGTTGTCGTGCAAACGACGCCCACGCAAAACAATGCTTTTTTCTCCTTGGCTCAGGATCTCTTCGACTGCATAGCCTTGTATGTTCCACATATTAAACTTGCCTTGTCATTCTTGTTCACCATCTTGGTATCGAAATCTTGCTTTTTTTTGTTGTATCTTTCAACGAATTGTAGCCTTCGATGTCACTTTTTCTGCGCTGGTCTTATGAATTTTTTTTCTCAAATATGACTTGACATCGCTGGTTCTTGTTGTAGGCTGCTTTCTGCCTAACATTGCTAGAGATGGTGAGGCCGAGGGGGAAATCATACTTCTTAAAAAAAGTGGGAATATCTGATTCGACTTTGGCGTTCTTCTCTGGCATACGTAGACCCTCGTGTTTGACAATAACAACTTTGTGTACAGAGGAGTACATGATGAAACTGAAGCCCTTGTGGATTCGAACGTTCTGCCTTTTCTCATGGATTGGGGTTCTCCTGTGGAGTAGTCTTCCTGTGGAAGCGCAGTCCAACCAAAAAGCAGATTCTACCATGCGCCTTCTGGTGCAATCACTTTCTCGAGAACTCAAAACACTCCAACAAAACGTCAGTTCTTTGAATTCTTTGGTGGCAATGCAACAAAAGCAGCATAAGATTGAGATTGCAAATCTGCAAAAGAGAGTACAACAACAGCAGGCTGCACTGCAAGATATTAAGAAAAAGTACAAGGCAGAGTTTGCCATTCTTCAGGCCCGACTTAAGAAGCTGAAGTCCCGTCCTGCCGCGATTGCCAAGCAGCCGACTCCTGCTGTGGTTAAGCCCGCAGCTGGGCTGCAAGGTGCTCCCTCTATGGGTCCTGCCAATGCAAAGATCACGATCGTTGAATACTCTGACTTTCAATGCCCGTTCTGTACGCGTGGATCCAAGACAATCAAACAACTGATGAAGGATTACAAAGGCAAAATTCGATTGGTCTTTCGGCACTTCCCCTTGAGCTTTCACAAGGATGCCCACCTCGCAGCACAAGCTTCCATGGCTGCCCATGCACAGGGTAAGTTCTGGGCGTATCACGACAAGCTGTTTGGAAACAACAGCAGCTTGAGAAAACCTGTGTTGCAGCGATATGCCAAAGAACTTGGTCTCGATATGAAGAAGTTCAACGCAGCATTGAATTCTGGCAAATACAAGGCTTATGTTGACAAAGACTTGGCAGCGGCGAGCCGCGCTGGAGCCAATGGTACACCAACATTCCTGATCAACAAACACAAGATCGTGGGTGCACAGCCCATTGAAAACTTCAAGCGTGTTATCGATGCGATGTTGGCTGGAAAGGCCGTACCTTCCGATGCTCCTGCGGCTCCTGCAAAACCTACAGGACCCGTGAAGCCCAACATCAAGGGGGCTCCCTCGGATGGACCTGCGAACGCAAAAGTCACCATTGTTGAGTTCTCCGACTTTCAATGCCCGTTCTGCTCTCGTGGCTCCAGTATTATGAAGCAAGTCAAGAAAGCATACGGCAACAAAGTTCGATTGGTTTTCAAGCACCTCCCCTTGAACTTTCACAAAGATGCACACCTTGCAGCGCAAGCTTCGATGGCAGCTCATGCACAGGGTAAATTCTGGGCTTTTCACGATAAGCTGTTTGCAAACAACAGGAACTTGAAAAAAGCAGACCTTCAAAAGTATGCAAAACAGCTTGGTTTGGATATGAAGAAGTTCAATGCCGCTCTGAACTCCGGCAAATACAAGAAATATGTTGATAACGATCTGGCAGAAGCGGGTCGTGTGGGGGCGAATGGCACTCCCACTTTCTTTATCAATGGAGTTAGCCTTGTTGGTGCACAGCCCTTTGACCGGTTTAAAAGCATGATTGATGCGGCTCTGGCAGGGAAGCCCATGCCGAGTGCTGATGCTGCTCCTCAGGCTCCACCCAAGCCCACAGGCCCTGTGAAACTGAACATCAAAGGTGCTCCGGCAGATGGTCCTGCGAACGCAAAAGTCACCATTGTTGAGTTCTCCGACTTCCAATGCCCGTTCTGCACACGCGGTTCCAGTATCATGAAGCAGGTTAAGAAAGCATATGGCAACAAAGTTCGATTGGTCTTCAAACACCTCCCCCTGAGCTTTCATCAAGATGCACACCTTGCAGCACAGGCTTCCATGGCAGCCCATGAACAGGGTAAATTCTGGGCTTTTCACGATAAGCTGTTTGCAAACAACAGTAGCTTGAAGAAAGCAGACCTTCAAAAGTATGCAAAGCAACTTGGTTTGGATATGAAGAAGTTCAATGCTGCTCTGAACTCCGGAAAATACAAAAAATATGTTGATAACGATCGAGCAGAAGCAGGTCGTGCAGGTGCAGATGGTACTCCAACCTTCTTCGTCAATGGCAAACGTCTCGTCGGTGCTCAACCTTTCAGTAGCTTTAAACAGATGATTGACGCTGCCCTCAAAAAGTAACCCTGCCTACCCCTTCCTCCTTCTCTCTTCTCATACCCCTCTCCCAATGATCTTTCCAGTCTCGCACTGAAATACAAGGCTGGAAAGCCAAAGAATATATAGCTTGGGTATAAGCCCACAAGGTTGGGTTAGGCACGGTTGGTGAGGTCCTGAACTTCCATACATTTTGTCACAATATCGCTGAATACCATGATGCAGCCTGTATCTTTATTCTTGACTCGCAACACATCGAGCGGATCGCGACTGTTAGCCACGACAACAGTGTCAAGGTTTGGTTGCGAACTCCGAAGCCCTTCTTGTATAAGCTCTTCACTGCAATCCCACTGGATGGTGCTGGATATGGTGCTGCTTTTGGGCCCGATTGTCTCTCTCTTATCACAGCCGAAGATCATCCTCAAGGTCAGAATTCGTTGCGTTACTGGCAGTGTAACTAAGAGAGGTGTGGCTTTCTACTTTTTGGGTTGAGGTAGAGCCAAGCCAATCCGACCATCGGTAAAGCCAGCAGGTCGGTGGGGTCGGGGGTTGCGACAAATCGAATGTTGGAGAACAAAGAATGGAGCCACGCTGTGTGGAAGACTGACCAGGTTGGCGAGAGCTGAAGAAGGGTGAAGTAGAGAATCGTGACGCCGCAGGCAAGTCCTGAAAGAATAGGTCCAGGAGGTGTCCAGCGTCGTTGTTGTGAAAGTGTCCAGAGCCATGTGACCCATTCACCCAAAGAGACCAAGATAATGGGTAGAAGGAAGCAAAGCCCAAAGTCCGATAGCTTCCCACTGATCCATCCTGGCCATCGGGCTTTCAGTATCCAGTCGTTTGCAGCGATGATTCCAATAGTGACCATGGGCCAGACCTGTCCCAAAGCCCATCCTGGAATGCGAGAAACAGTACAGGTTTTGTCTGTGTGCTTATGGCAGGAGTCTGTGTGCTTATGGCAGGAGTTTGTCCTTGTCATCTATTTTTACGCCCAAATGCAGATTGTTTTCAATCTGACCACAAAGAGATGCAGTATACAAGCAATAAAGGTGAATGTTGTGGGTCTTCTCATCTTTTAAGAAAAGGATGTCTCCTTGTGGAGAGATGTTGAGGCTGGCTGGTGTAAATGCCAACTTCACCTTTTCTAGAGTCGCAACGGAAAACAGCAAATGGTAGAGGCTCTTGTCCAACAAGTAGATCTCTTGAGAGTCGGGTGTGAGAGCAAAGTGATCCATTCGCACGGAGGGGCCTTTTACAGCGCGAATCTTGCGTTTCTCAATGTCCAGAATGCGGATGCTTGAGGTTTTTGCGTAGGTTGTGCTGGCATCGATAAGGAGTAACTTACCATCCGGTGTGATGCCATAACGTGGCAATGTATTGCCGATGTCCATGGATGTAAATTGAAGTGTTCTCGTGTTGATAAACATCAATAAATAGCGGGGTCCATCGCTGGATGGTTGCTTGCCATACTTTCCAAACAGGGAGGCATCCATCGCTTGTCGATCGATAAATGCGACTGCTGTTGAGCCGTCTGTCGAAAGAGCCACAGGCCCAAAACCAGGAAGATTGACTTCCCAGGATTCTTTGACTAAATCGATGACAGAGACAGGATCGTATCCCGCGTTCTTTCGAGGTGACCTGGGTGCTGCATTGGATTTGTCTTTTTTGGGTTTTGGAGGGGGGGGCTTGCATCGTGTGGGGGCGAGAAATGCACGCCGCCCACCTTGCGCCACAAGTAATTCTCCACCACAGTTTGGTACCTCTGTTGAGGTCTCCTTTCCCGAGCTATATGTCAAAAAGAATAACTTTGTTTTGGGCTCCCTCTTCTTTTCCGTCTGGGTGTTTTCTGCTGTGTCAGTCTTGTGCTTGGGTTGAAGCTTGGGTGACAAGGAAAAGTCATCGTTGCCTCCACTTTGTTTTAGGAGTTGGCCTGCATAGTGACGGCTACTTCCGCCCTTTGGTGGAGTCGGTACATCCGTTTTATTGGATACCCACTTCTCACGTACAGTGACAACCACTTTGCCAATTCGAGAGACAAGGTCGACATCAACCACACCACTTATATAGAGTTCTTTTCTTTTTTCTATTTTTGGAAACCATCTCCATCGCTCGTTTCCTGAAGAAGCTTCTATCATACGGATACGGCTGTTCCCACTCAATAATAACCCATTTGTACTCGGCTCAACATCCAATCGCAGTTGGTCTAAGTTTTCACGCCCAAGAAGCTCAACACGCCACAACTGTTTTTTGGCTTCCATATCATAGGCCAAGAGATAGATATGCTTGTAGTCTTTGACAGTCTGAGTTGCGTAGAATAGGAACTGTCTGGGGTCAAAAACGAGACGCTCTATGTTTGTCAATCCCTCTAGCCTCTCGGTCTTTCGAGTCCTTACATTTCCGAGTACAAGCGTGTTCTTGACACGAGAAATAAAGTACTTTCCCGAAGGGTGCACTGCGATGTGCCCCAACCATAGCCGTGTTCCTCCTTCTGCATTGCCCGATTTTTGTTGCCCTCGGTTGTAGCCCCCTTCGTTCGGCTCTTCTCCAGCAGAGTCTGCCACCAAAAGACCAAGACAACTTATTAAAACAAACACACTCCACAGATAAGACAGTCTTCCCTCTACACACTGTTTCCAGGCTTGCCAGACATACATCACATCACCTCGCCATTAAATTATACATTCTGCTTTTTATCATTGGACTCCTCCGTGCAAAGAGAATGCCATGGTTCATGGTAAACATGGAATCCATCTGCGATGAGAGTCCTATCGATGGTTGTGGATTCTTGGCTTGGACGGATTTCTCGGATCATGCCAGATGAAGATATGACATCCTGATCCTAGTTTGGTTGTATCTCGACCAGGCAAGCTAGGGCATGATGTGTGTCAAAGATGCCAGTGGGGAAGGAACTTGTATCGGACCCTTTGTGCCTGTTTTCTGCTGTGATAATCCAAGTTGCCCCGCGAATAAGACCTGCGTTCACCGTGGGGGTGGTGCAGGAACCTGTCCATAGGGTCTTTAAGGAAGGCATCGTGCTTTGTAGTCGATTTAAGGAAGGCATCGTGCTTTGTAGTCGATTTGAATGGTGGAGCTTGGTGCTGGAATAACACTTTTCGCAAAGTTGACCGAGTTTGCGGTGGCATCATACTGCCAGCCATTCTGCGTCGATTCTTTGACAATATTTCCTCCGACCTTGACTTGAATCGTCTTGGGATCTGCCGGGCGACTGAGATAGAATTGCGAGCGGTAGCCAAATGTTAATGAGCCTGGGTTGCCCGAAGTGCCAACCCAGTTTGATGCACAAATCGATTCTTGTATGCCTTTCAACTCCTTGGCTAGTTTCCAATAGCGAGGTGCAGCTTGGGCTGCCGAGCCTGTGGCTGTGCGGCAGCCTTTGGGGGGAGGGCCAACAACAACAGATGCACGAAGCAAGTCAAGGTTGCGTGGGCCTTTCAAACTACGAAAGAAATTAATATAAAATTGGACCTGTTGAGGTGATTGATCTTCTTCATCAGAGATGAAGATCATTACCAATGAAGCAGCTTGTCGATAAAAGCCTTTGTTGCATATGTTGGATGCCGGTGGAATTAAGGCTCGGTAGGCTGCTTCCATTCCTTTCTCTGATGCACTGCCCGAAGTGCCAACAAGGACATTCTTTTCAAAGGCTGCAATCGGGTTGGGGGTTTTCGGGGTGATGAATTTGGGATTTCCACGTGCACAACCAGCAGGCGCTCGACGCCCTGTCACGTCTGTGGTTGTCACCAGGATATGGTAGTCGACATTGAGTCGGACTGTCCAATTGATGAATGATTTGAAATTCTTTGCCAAGTTGGCTTGATGCGAACCTATGGTGCTCGAATCATCAACAACCAGTAGGATATCTACCAAGGGTCGTCGGACTTGTTTGAATATGTCCTTCTGCTCGTCAGAAGAGACACCCTCACCAGACAAGGGAACCACGAACGGCGATTGTCCTTGCACATTGTTTTCGATAGCGAGAAAGCCTGTATCAAAACCCACAGTTTTTGGTTTGTAGGACATTGTTACCTGGAGACTCTCACCTGCGTGAATAGCTTTGGGAACAGGTGGTGCTGACATGATTCGAAATTCGGGAGTTGTTCCTTGAGCCAATCCAACGCTGGTGATGGAAATGGAACTCTGACACTTGGCCATGCCCAGATGGTAGATCTGTAACTTGCGGGT
>JALTMC010000259.1:14369-21032 GCA_027005175.1 Myxococcales bacterium | reverse complement strand
CGCTCAACCTCTGTATACTCAAGGCGGTGGATGCTCCTTGCTCGAAGCTTGGGGTTGGTGAACAACCAATCGACATTGATAAACTCCGTAAAGTAAACGTCGGGTGCTCCACACCGACTTACCATCTGACGGAATACAGTGTCTGTGACATTTTCCATGGGAGCCAAGACTTTGATCGGTCTTGGAAGTGTTTGCCAAAAATGACTCATCAATCGAACTCTCACTGTTTTATTTTTTGATCCATCCAGCTTTAACTCTCACTGTTTTATTTTTTGATCCATCCAGCTTTGCGAGCATGCTGGATGGCTTGTGGGTAGTCGTGGAACACAAACATACCAAGGCATCGGGTTTTGCGGAAGGTGGATCGAGGAACAGCCCGGATGTAGATGGCCACCACTTGTTTGGGGTATTCCTTGCGGATTTGCACGTATACTTCGGGATCTTTTTCGCCACTGTCACCAAGAAGAAGAAATCTTCGCTTGGGATACATCGTGAGGATCGCGCGAAGCTTTCTCAGCTTGTAGAGATAGGAGTGCTGCAAGGGGTCTTTGTAAAGGCCTGTGAGCCGTTTCATATGGAGGGCTCCTGGTGGAAATGAGCGCACTCGAAAGAGTCGTCGGACCCGATCATAGATCGCAACAGGGGAGCCTGTGAGGTAGTGGAGGGTTCCTCCTCCAAGGTTACTGGGAGAGCGAAGGACCTGTCTGAGAAAGGAGAGCCCTCCTGGTACTACTGGGATCTGCTCCGCATTGCGAAACAAAAACTGCTTGAGCAGTTTCCTTTTCTGTGTCACATATGTTTTGATCAATGTGTCGTCAATGTCACTTACGATGCTTATCCCTCTCCGGGATCGTGGGTATACTGCATAGCTTTGAGCTTGGGTGGGGAGGTAGCGACTGCCCGGTTTTGGAATATACTCGGCTTGCCACAGCAACAGCCCTGACAGCAAAGCTGACATCGGAACTCGCCAGGGAGAGAAGGTATAAGGAAAGAGTCTTTTTCCTTTGTGATGTGGGTTGAATGCCCTTGGAATCAACTTGGGAAAGGGGGTCTTGAGTTGAAAGTATCCCCGGTGGTCTGTGAAGACAGGCCGTTGGTAGGAGCCCAAGGTGACCTTTACAGGGGCAAAGGATACTCTCGGTCGAGTAAATCGCCGGAAGGCTGCCATGAATGACTCACCGCGTGAGCGTGGCTTGTTTTTGAGCCAGCGACTGGTTCGAATCAAACGCCCCTCCAGTCGACAGCCCCGCTTCAAAGAGCACATACCTGATAACAGTTGAAACTCCACAGATTTCGGGCTTCGTGCCCCAACTTGACTCCCTCCGAAGCAGAGAAACAACAGCAAGAGAAGGGTTCTCCAAAGGTTGCTGCGGGAGGCTCGATCCCGTCGTTCAGGATCGTTGTGATCTTTGTGAGGAGGGATTCTGTGTGTGTCTTCTTTCATTGTGGCTATCTCTTTGAAATAGTTATGTAAAAAAGTTGAGTGGCGAACGTCGCCTCTTTTATGGTATCCTTCGCCAGAAATTTGTGCCAGACGAACTGGGTAAGGTGTATCGCGTTGTGGAGACAGAGGGAAGGTGCATGTTGATGGAAGCACAAAGATTTTTTGAGGTGGCCGTCCCTCAAATGGTTTCCAAACACCTGGAATCATTTCTGGATGCTCGTGGGTCTATCGCTTTCTCCATTCATGGAGAAGGGCAGTGGACCATTCAGTTGGGAGACATTGACTCTCCTGTGGTGGATGAATTTGTTGCGGACGCGGATCTTCGACTGTGGCTTTCTCCCGAGGCCTTTGAGGAGTTCATCACCGGCGATCTCGATGGGGTGGAAGCCCTCATCAACGGAGATCTTGTGGTGGCTGGTAACACACTCCTTCTCGAAACAGTAGGTTATCTTCTCAAACCCACCACATCGCTACTTGACATCTACATGAATCAGTAAGTACACACAATGAACGGGAACGCATAATACCTTGTAAAGACGAATAAATCTATATTCCCATCCATATGCCGATACATCGATTAGTTGGACGAACAACCGTTTGAATACAGAACCGGAACACCGGCCACTGAAACACAAAACATCCATCGAAGGAGTAGACAATGAGCCGAATCGCCAAAGCAGATGTCCATGCCGCTCTCGCACGTGTTGCCCAACAGATCTCACAAGCTGATGGGGGAGACGGTCGTATCAGTCGCGCTGATATGAAAGAAAAACTTCAAGATATGAGCGGTACTGAGCGAGCCTTGGCCGACATCTTCTTTCGTTTTATCGATCACCGCGACTACAAACCCGGTGCTACCGTTACTGCCAAAGATGTCACTCGCGCTCTCGAATATTCCAAAGAGAAACTGATCGACAAATATGACCTGAACAACAATGGTCTGTCAAAGTCGGAAATTTCAGAGATGTCACGAACGGGTCAGTTGGCTGTGCTGCTTGCCCAGGAACTTAAAGGTGCTGATGAGACACCAAGCTCAGGCAAAGCTCTGGCGAACCAGTTTGCGATGATCGCTGATGGCCTCACATACACGAGTGAAGCCGATTATCCATATGAAGCTGTTCATCTTGAGAAGCCCACCTCTGGTAAGAATACCCTAAACTCTTTCCGAACTGCACTCCATATCCCCAGCGATATGGAAGTCTCTGCGGGTCCAGTGGGTGACTTCTTTCAAGTATACGATCGAGAAGATGACCTCTCCCCCGATGAGCTTGCCGAACAAGCACAATATGATGACCTCGCCAAAGCGATGGGAAAACTCGATAACTTGCAAGTGATTCATGTGGGTGGCGATGATGTTGTGGAAGGCAAGATCTACATTGTGGGTGAAGCCCCCGACGGTAGCCTCGCCGGCCTCAGCACCACACGTATCTGGACCTGATTCAACCCACCGGTACGAGCGGCCTTTTTTTCCGTGACAGAGCGGTCTTGGCACCACACGTATCTGGACCTGATTCAACCCACCTGTGGTTTGCTCCGAATCCCATCCAACATCATAGCTATCAAAGCAGCCCCCACTTCCTGTGGCTCTCCCAAGGGCTCTTCTGTTAAAAATCCAAAGAGCAATCGCTCGACTGCACCAATCACAACCAGTGTGCTTACTCGATGAGGGATGGGGCGCAGCAAACCATGCTCGTGGGCTGCTGCTGTGATGTCCAAGGCTTTCTGTAGAATCATATCCGCCAAGACTCGAACCGGCTTGCGAGCATTCACCGCCGGAGCACGGTACTCCTGCAAATACAAAAGCATAACATCCAAATAAGGAAACATCGCTGCTGTTAGGTCAAGTGCCAACGTTTCATAGGCCAGGAGCAGCTCCTCATTGGTCTCTGCCAGCTTCAGTGCCTCCTCACATCGATCCATCCCCTGCTCAAAAAGCTCCTTCGCAGGCCGAAATATCGCCTCCACTAGCTCTTCCTTGTCTCTCACATACCGATAGAAACTACCCTTCGCTATGCCAGCCTCCTTGGCTAGATCCTCTACCGTGACCCCTTCGATTCCACGATCCAAAAATAATCGCAAACCCCCTTCACACAACATCTCCAACTTCTTACGGCGATTCTCCACACGCTTTCCCCCAAAAGGACCTGGACGCTCCCGAGGCCAACGCTCCATTCCCTCTCCCCCCACTCCTCCAACAAACCGACTTGACATCTATCCACTCTTCCCATATATACAAAACATGACTGACTGGTCATCTTTTTCTTTGTTTCTGGATAAAGGTCCATTCTTATGACCCTTTGACGCTTGACTATACCGTTTTGAACGGGCCAGACAAGCGCTTTTTTTGGGTTAAAAATAGTGCGACCATGTGGTCATGTTTTTTTTATAGGATTGCTGTGATTTTGTATTTCACGGTGAGTTCATGGAAAAGGAGGCAGATATGATTGGGATTCCTTTGGGGTTGTTGTGTGCGAATGCGAGTGAGTGGATGGTACATAAGTATGTGCTGCATGGGTGGGGGAAGAAGAAGGGGAGTTACTGGAGTTTTCACTGGCATGAGCATCACAAAGAGACGCGTCGCAGTGAGCATATTGATGAGGCGTATGTACGTTCTGTGTGGGGATGGCATGCACAGAGTAAGGAGTTGATCGGTTTGTTGGGTGCGGGAGTTGCGATAGCACCGTTGTTTCCGATCGCCCCATTTTTTACAGCGACGATGTGGTATTCGTCATGGAATTATTATCGTGTGCACAAAAAGTCACATTTGGATTCGGAGTGGGCGCGAGAGAACTTGCCTTGGCATTACGATCATCATATGGGGCCGAATCAGGATGCCAACTGGTGTGTGACACGTCCTTGGTTTGATCAGCTAATGGGGACGCGCGAGCCGTATGTGGGAACGGAGCGAGAGAAACAGGATATTGAGCGTCGGAAGGCCCAAAAGGAGAGACGGCGGCAGAAGCTTGCGAGTGCAACATCACATGCTTAACCCAGAGCATACATCATCATTGGGTATCGCTCCAATGGCCCAGCAGATAGGAAAGTGCCTGGCAGATGGGAATGAATTTTCATGTAATGGTTTTTTGTGAATGTCCCTCGACCCTACAACGAGCACCTGAGAATGAATTCTCAGGCTGACGGTTTGAACGATATTGAAAAGGGAGAAGTCCCTACCAGAACTCTGAAATCATGATGCAATGATACTGTTGTTCATCCGTCACAGTATCGATGAAAAGAGAGAGTCAGCCCCGACATGGGCTTCTACCCATCACTATCTTGGGAGACTACGAGCCTTGGAATTCATTCCAAGGTGTGCAGGCCACATTCCGCATCTCGTGGCGCATCTCGTGGAATGTCTTTTGTTTTTAGCTAGTTCCTATTTGATCCTCAAGGCTTGTGCAGGTATGTCGTTTACTCTATACTGGATGGGCGTTGCCCTTGGGGGGCAGGTTTAGGTTTACCCGGCATCATATTTCTTTGTGATGGTTGAATGGCGCAACTATGCTATTTGGGTGGCCTTCTCAATACATAGGAAGCTATATGCACAAGTCACCAGGGAGTGGGTGGGGAGTGGAAGAAGCTGGGACAGGATGTTCCAAGTTTGAAGAGAGTTGCGGAGCGACGCTTTCGGTACAACCGAAGACGATCGTGATGGAAGAGTCAGGAGTTGTGGGTCGTGTGTTGTCAAAGAAGCTCTCTTTGAATCGGTTAGGACTGCTCTGGGTGTTGTTTTTTGGCATCTTCTTTGGTGCTGGTTCGTTCGCATGCGGTCCCAAAAAAGACAAGAGTGAAGCTTCGAGTGATGCGGATGGGGCGGTCGCTTCTGACGCTGGAACATCACAAGACGCCCGTGCTTCACAAGACGCTGTGGTGGAAGAAGATCCACCACCTGCGGGTTGTCAGGTTCAGGACAAGGGTTGTTGCCTGGGTATCAAGCTCAGTGGTAGTTGGTTTCCTCATCGGTCTGTTTCTTATGTCTCTATCGATAATCGCTTAAGTCTTGCGTTGAATTCCAATGGCAAACAGTTTGCTGTGGGACATGGTTCGAGTCGTGTTATTCAGCTGTGGGATCTTACTTCCCTCTCTCCCCTACGAGTCTTGCGTGGACATCGCAGTGGTATCCGTGCGTTGGTGTATTCGACAGATCGCTCTTGGTTGGTCAGTGCTTCGTACGATAACTCTGTTAAGATCTGGAATACTTCCAAGGCAAAAGAGTTGCATACACTGAATGGTCACAAAGAGACTATTTATGGTGTCGCGATCTCTAAAGATAATGCCTGGGTTGCGACAGCCTCCAAAGACAATATTGTGCGTGTGTTTGACACACAGACTGGAAAAAAAGAAAAAGAGTTTAAACACAAAGACGACATGTACACGGTCGCCTTTTCTCCGGACACTCGCTTGCTGGCAACAGGAGGTCGCGACAAGACCATTCGCCTGTGGAAGATGTCTGATGGCATGGAGGGGCGTGTATTAAAAGGGCATACCTCCAGCATTAATGCTCTGCTCTTTTCCAGTGATGGAGACACTCTCTATTCCGGATCTTCCGATAAGACAGTGCGGGTCTGGAATGCAAAGGATGGCGTCCGAAAGATGACGTTGAAACATAGCAGCACAGTGATTGGGATGGCGCTCTCTGAGAAGCTTGGTCTGTTGGCTGTGACTTGCTATGACAGGAAAGTGTATTTGTGGAAGCTCTCGGATGGTTCTTTGGTGAGGACATTGTCGGGGCATACAAGCACACCGGTCAATGTTGTCTTTTTACCCGATGATACGCGCTTACTGACATCTGGATACGATGAGCGCGTTCGTGTTTGGGATCATACCAAGGACAAAGAGCAACATCTCCGATCGATTCCTGTTCGGTATGAGTTCTCTCCGCTTGTGGTTGTGGCGAAAGGTGGGAAGCTCTTCTCTTCCACGAATCGCGGTAAAACCATTGTGGTTTGGAATCGCGACAAGCGCACCATAGAGAGTGAGTGGGGAGAACATCCAGGGATTCAGGCTTTGCTGGCTGGTCCGGAAGGAAAGTGGTTGGTCTCTGGGGCTGATGATGGAACGGTTAAGATCTGGTCGATTTCTTCCGGTAAGATTGAGAAAACATTTACGGCTCATGAACTCGGCATACGTCATATGGCTTTTCATCCCAAAGATAAGATCCTCGCCACGGCCTCTGATGATGGGAAAATAAAGTTCTGGCGAATTCCAGAGGGTTCGAA
>JALTMC010000259.1:12893-14359 GCA_027005175.1 Myxococcales bacterium | reverse complement strand
GTGGAAGACTTCGCGCCATTGCCTTTAACAAAGATGGCGATCTTTTGGCGTCAGCCTCAGAACAGAAGTCTGTTCTGGTTTGGGATTTCGGTAGTGGAAAACAGCGTCATAAACTGGATGGTCATACAGACTCTGTGTTCTCGCTGGCTTTTCGTGGAGATGGAAAGTCCCTAGCGTCTGGCTCGATCGATAGGTCCATTCGAATCTGGGACGCCAGAGCGGGCAAGGAGATCAAAGTTCTTAAAAGTGCCCATGATGGGACCATTCGCTCCTTGCTTTATCAGGCTTCGGGGAAGCTGTTGTTTTCGGCTTCCGATGATGATTCGATCAAAGTCTGGCGTGCGGATGATCTTCAAGTCTCTGGTGTCTTTAACGGACACTCTCGGGATGTTCGCTCTCTGGCTTACGACAATGAGCACAAGGTGCTGTTTTCTCATGGTTTGGATGCTGTGATACGACAATGGGATCTCAGCGCAAGTCAGGGGCCAAAGCCTATCATGGCCCACACCGATTCTGTCGAAGCTGTGGCGGTTAGCTCGGATGGGAAGTGGGTTGCGACAGGCTCTTCCGACCAAACGATTAAGATCTGGAGTCGCAAGGATGACAAGCTCGTACACAAGCTAGAGGGGCATTCTGCCAAAATTTTCTCGATTGCTTTCAGTCCAGATGGAAGGTTGTTGGCGTCTGGTTCGGCAGACAAAACAATTAAGATCTGGGATATGGCTAAGGGCAAGGAGGTTCGAACCTTAAAAGGCAGCCTCGACCATGTGTTGCGTGTTCGATTCAGCCCGGATGGTAAGCGTCTCGCGTCGGCAGGCGGTGATTGGAGCGTTCGGATTTGGGACGTCGGCACTGGCAAACAGCGCAAGGAGTTCACGGAGCATCGATCGGTGGTTACGGGTGTTGCTTGGAGTCCAGATGGCAAACGCATTGTCTCTTCGTCGTACGATCGCACCTTAAAGATGTGGGATGTGGAAACAGGTACGATGGAGTATTCTTTTAAGGGTCATCGAGGGGGGGTGAGTGATGTTGTCTTTCTTCCCAATGGAACGGGATTTCTCTCCTCCTCCTTTGACCTTGAAGTCTGGGGGTGGCGGTTGAAAGACAAACGTCACTATCTCACCATGCGAGGCCATGAAAAAGGGGCTCTGTCTTTGGCCATTCGGCCCGATGGTGCTGAGGTGGCTTCTGTTTCTTTTGACAAAACGGTCCGCATCTGGAGTACCCGAAATGGTCGATTGATACGGACACTTCGCGATCATAAAGATACCACCAATGGTGTCGCATACACTCCTGACGGACAGCTGTTGTATTCGGTGTCTGCGGATAAAACCTTGCGAGGGTGGCCGATGGGCTCTCCACAACGCGGCGTCTTCCTCAAGAATCTGGAGGGCCTTTTGGGAGTCTCCTGGCATCCCTCTGGCAAGTGGATCGCGACCACTTCAGGTGATAACACCCTCCGGATG
>JALTMC010000259.1:0-12883 GCA_027005175.1 Myxococcales bacterium | reverse complement strand
TGTGAAGACGATGTACCATGGTGGCGACGTCTATCGCCCTGTATGGCGGCCCAAACACACGGATGAAATCGGTGTGGTTGTTCAAAGGGAGGGGGTTCGTATTTGGAATGCGAATACCCGCAAGACTCTCAAATATCTCCGTCGCAATAAAATCGTGGAAGAAGAGTTTTTGGATCTGACTTGGAGTCCAGACGGGAAACGCTTGATTCTCGGATCAAACCAAAATAACCTACAATTGTGGGATGCTGCTTCGGGAAAAAAGGTAACAGTCGTTGGCAAGCACGATGCAGCGGTTCGTCGTGTGATGTGGTTGCCTGGTGATAAGGTTGTTGCTTTTTCCGACCGCGGGACAGCAAAGGTCTGGCAGTTGGGGAGTCGCGCAGCGATTCAATCCTGGAAAGCCCATGAGAAGACGCTTCGCGATGCGATCCTTGGACCCAAAGGGGAGTGGCTTGTTTCATCCGGTGCCGACAAGCGAATCAAGATCTGGAGGACCTCGAATGGTTCGATGCTCAAAGAGTTTTGCCTTGGTAGCCCAGCAAACTCCCTTCAGTTTGATGCAAAACGAAAGTGGTTGGTGGCTGGAACACAGGATGGTCGGATCTATCTTTGGGATACCAAAGATTGGCGTCAGGTTGGATTCTTACGTGGCTCCTATTCTTCCTTTATGGGGATCGCATTTCACCCCAAAGGGACGTCGATGGTGGCAGGTCATCGGACGGGGCAACTTTGGCACTGGTTGATGGAAGCACCATGAGAAACCACAGATCCTTCAAAGACCTCCAACGAATGAAACCAAATCGTAGCGTGCTGTGGTTGTGGGTTTGTCTTTTGGTATGGGGTGCTTTCACCGTGGCTTGTTCGGGTCCGAAAGATCCTGTGAAGGCGAACGAACAAAAGACTCAGGCGAATACGAACAGTAACTCCCAATCTGCGGGGAAAGCGACAACACTGTCTGTTGCGTCTTCCACATACCCCCTGCCTGAAGATCTTGCAAAGCAGCAAGCCTCCTTTCGTTTAGGTAGCATCGCAAAATTGGGTACTTTGGTTGGGGGAGCAACAGGCTTGTATCACCTGAGCAATGGAAAGCTAAGCTCCTTGGAGCAAGAGCCGGTTGTGGCCATCGCGCCTTGGCGTGGCAAGTTCTTGGTGATCGCACAAACCAAACAGCTGGTGGTGTGGGATGGGGAACTGCATCAACCGTTGAAGTTTGGCTCTGCGATCCTGGATGTTGCCGCACAAAGCGACCATATCTTGTGGATCGCTACCACAAAGCAGTTATGGCGGCTACAAAATGATAAGCTGGAGGCCTTTGCCAGCATCAAAGACGTTCGTAAGCTATACTCCTTTACAGGGTCTTCTTATGTGGTCGCGCAAGACAAAGAGGGGGTGTTCTTTTTCTTTCGTACCGACAGCACTGGGAAGCTCCTGTGGAGTCGATTGGAGAAAACGGCACCATCGGTGGAGCAACTTGTTCCTGGATTTAATGGGATGTTGTGGGGCTTGTCGAAGGGGAAACTTGTTGTTCGTGAAACCAAGGATGGCAAGGTGCGATGGGGCGAATACGACTGGACACAATGGGGGGATGACAAACTCGCCGAAAAAGTAGGTGCACTTCAATGGTTGATCTCCGATGTACACAACGGTCGGTTGTGGGCTGTGGGAAAAACATCGATAGTTTCGATCTACGGAAAGAAAGTGTCCTATGGAGAGCGTCCGGCAGCACTTTCACGGATCAAGTCATTGGTGGCCACGTCGGATAGTACGTTGTGGGTGAACGATGGCAAACAATTGCATCAACTCACTCGGACACAAGCTGCCTCGATTACCTATGAGGGGCAGATCGCTCCCTTTATGAAAAAGAACTGTTGGCGATGTCATCAAAAGGTCGGTCCGGGGCGACCTTTGGATGATTATGAATTGGTTAAGAAGTTTATAGGCAGCATTCTCAAGCAGATTGAGTCCGGCGGCATGCCAACGGATGGAAAACCACTGGTTGGGGGAGATGCGAATCTGTTGAAGCGCTGGATGGAAAACAAAATGCCGAAGTAATTGTTTCTATGCTACGCTTAAGACGGATTGGCTTCAGAGAGAAACAAGGAGATGTTGGAATGGGTGCAAAGCGAAGTTGGAGATGGGTGATTCCTCTGGCGATACTGGGGGGTAGCTTTTATCTGCATTACTGGGTGCAAGCTCAAGTTTGCAAAGTGACCACGGCAGACAATATTCAAGTTCGCCTACAATATCTGCGTCGGTTAAGCGTGGATCTGCGAGGCTATCTGCCTTCTCCCGAGGAGGCTGCTGAGGTTGCTGCATCTGGCAAGGTCTCCGATGCAATGATCGACAAGTGGGTGAAGTCCGATACCTTCTATGCCCAACTGAAAGAGTTTCATCGAGACCTCCTTTGGGCAAACTTGCCCACTCTTCGTTTTCGAAATCAGTGGAGGATTAATCGAGGAGATGGCGTTAAAACTCCGTATTGGAGCACGTATCGAAGTGCCGCTCGCGGTGCCGATGTCTCCTGTTTAAATGAGCCCGTTTCTTATCAGAGTGATGGCTCGATTAAAACCAAAACAGTGCCTCTCCATGATCCGAAGAATCCGGGAGCATCTGCAAAGCGTGAAGGTTATGTCATGGTCAAGCCATATTGGGCTCCCACGACAGAGGTGAAGGTTTGCGCTTTGGATGCGGTTGGTACGTATACAAACAAGAACGACCCCTCCGCCTGTGCTACATCGTACAAGTCTGGTTGTGGTTGTGGCCCCCATCTTCGGTGGTGTCAGGTTGATTCGCTTGGAACCGCCAAGGTGATTACGAAAGCTCTCGTTGAGCAGTCCTTGCAAATCATGGAAAATGTGGTTCGCAGTGGAAAGCCTTATTCTGGTGTGATTCAAACCCGTGACCTTGTGATCAATGGACCTCTTTCTCATTTTCTCCGCCATCAACTTCACACAGTCGAAGGTGTGCAAATCCAGCGAGACCTCAACTTGGAGGTGCCTACCCTTTCGTTTCTTGAGAAATCCTGGAAAGGTCTGAAAGGCGGCAAATTTCATGCCGGCGTTCTAACATCACCTCTTTATCTTTTGAAGTTTGCTTCGAATCGGAGTCGGGCGAACCAGTTTTATGGCAGCTTTCTGTGTAAGCCCTTCCAGGCTCCTCCTGGTGGATTGCCGCCTGGCAATGATCCTTGTCACAGTCAGCCGAACCTGACCAAGCGGTGTGGCTGCAAATACTGTCATCAAACCTTGGAGCCTGCGGCTGCACATTGGGGTCGCTGGGTTCAGCCCGGTCTTGGCTTTATGAATCCTGCTACCTATCCTCCCGAGAAAACCAAGTGTAGTCATCCGAGGAATCGAAGATCGGAAGACTGCAAGCGTTATTTTACGACTCCAACAGACATCAATGAAGAGCCCTATCGCGGGAAACTTCGTGCCTACCTGTTTGCTACCAAAAAGGTGGCGCAAAATATTGAGATCGGTCCATCGAGTATCGCAAAAGAGGCTATTGAGAGTGGTGCCTTTGCCACCTGTACGACACGGAAAGTGTGGAACTGGTTTGCTGGCTCTCCCGCTCTGCCCGCCGATACGTTGGAGGATGTCGCTCGTCAGTTCAAAGAGAAAAACTACAATTTACATGAGCTGATTAAGATCCTTGTAAAGCATCCATCTTATCGCCTGGGTCGGCTCTATCAAGTCACGTATCCGTCGAAAAAATAGCCAGGAGGAGTCTGCAATGTTCGGTCGTTTGAGTTTCCGATGGCAACACCTTCTCAGGGTTGTCTCTGGCCTTTTGGGTCTGTTTCTTGTTCTGGGAGTTTTGGGTTGTGATACCAAAGAGTCACCCGATTCCAATGATCCCACAACCTACAAACCTACAACAAAGAATGAAACCCAGTGGTCAAAAGACCACTGGACACAAGTGAAGCCCTCCGCGCAGAGAGTGGGTCGTGTTGACCCACAATATGGTCGTCAAGCCCGGCGTTTAAGTGTCCTTCATCTGAAGCGGATCGTGCCCAGGTTATTTAATGGTCTCAAGTGGACCGACTCTCGTAAGAATGACTTGTTTGCCAGGCTGGCACGTACGTTGGGACAAGCGGATTACATCTTTGCGACACAGTCTCATCGCAAACCAACCATGTTATTTATGAAGTTCATGGATGATATGGCAGGGAATTTGTGTGATAAAGCTGTGAAAGCTGATACTCAAAATAAGCAGACAAGTGGAAGGATGCTTATTCGCTATCCTCGCGACCCCGACCGAAACCTACGGTTTTTACGACTTAAATTTCACACCATTCTTGTGCCCAAAGATTCATCGGATGGCATTAAGAGATTTCGTGGACTCTATGACAAGGTCTTACGTGCAACACAAGACTCTAGCAAAGCCTGGTTTGCGGTCTGTATCACGATGATGACCTCCCCCGAATTTTTCGCGTATTGAGCGCGTGAGAGAATAGGAGCACAATATGCGATTCAATCGACGCTTTGTCCTCAAGTCTATGGGCCTGGGCACTGGAGCATGGCTGCTCTCTCCGACGTTTGCTCCCGCAATACGGGCGAATACGAGAGAGTCGGACCGCTTCTTCATCTTCTGTTATTTTGGTGGCGGATGGGACCAACTGCTCTCTCTTGATCCCCGAGACCCTGGGAAGTTTAGCGATAGCCGTATCCGTGAAACTAAGATTCAGTTGGGTTATGACCGGCTTGAAGCTCCCTTCAAGCCAGAGTTGATCGTACCCTCGGGCTCAAAGATTGAGTATGGGCCTGTGATGGGACCTATTGCCAAGCATTTCGACCAATCCTGTGTGGTTCGTGGTATCGCGATGGATACTGTTTCTCACACCGTGGGGCGACGGTATTTTATTACGGGGATGATGCCACGTGGTCAGAATGCTGTGGGCAACTCTCTCTCTACCTGGCTCGTTGCAGAGCAAGGCTCTCACTCTCCTGTGCCCAATCTTGTGGTGGGCATTGAAACGTACAATCGTAAATCACCTGCCTATGCCTCGGGTTTGCGGGTATCGAATGTCAGCGACTTGCTCACCACATTGAAAGATGGTCCTCAATCTCCCAAAGCGCAGGTGCGCGACATGATCGAGGCATATCGCGCCCAAGATAGTTACTGTGATCCAGCAGCTCTCAATCAGGATAACCTGTTTGAGATGATCTCCAGTGCACAAAAAAGTGCTCGTGTCTTGATCTCCAAAAATCTCAGTCGCTATTTCGACTTTATGCGAAATAACGATGAGATGAGAGCGATCAAGGAGCGCTATGGTATTCGCAGTATGAGTTCGGGAGCTGCCCAAGCAGCGATGGCGTTTCAGTCTCTGCGTCAAGGGGTGGCTCAAAGTGTGACGATCCAACTCACGGGTGGTCTCGATACTCACGGTAGTGAGTGGAACACTCGCCAACCCGAGCGTCAGTACGAAGGATTTCGGGCACTCAGTGTGTTGGTGGATGATCTCAAGAAAACACCACATCCCTTCACCGAGGGGAAAAGTATGCTTGACACCACCACCATTATGGCATTCAGTGAATTTGCCCGAACCCCCATGCTTAACAACAACAATGGACGCGACCATTGGCTGGCTTCAAGCGCCTTGTTGATAGGAGCCGGCGTTCCTCATAACAAGGTCGTGGGAGCCACGACAGATGCTGGAATGAACCCCTCTGCGATCAATCCACTGACGGGTGAAGTTGATTCGAGTGGAATGCTTGTCACACCCACCCGGATCGCAGCCTCCCTGCTAAACTCCGCTGGCTACTCTTCCGATCAATTCCGGATGCAAGGCTTCCCCTGCCTGATCGATAAAAACAATTCCTGATAAGATCGTAGCTCCAGGAAGAGGCTCAGTTTCTCTCTCGAAGGAGCTTAAAGAGGCTCAGTTTCTCTCTCGAAGGAGCTTGAAGAGGCTTACTCAGCTTCTCTCTTGAAGGAGCTTGAAGAGGCTTACTCAGCTTCTCTCTTGAAGGAGCTTGAAGAGGCTTACTCCGTTGCTCTCTTGAAGGAGCTTGAAGAGGCTCACTCAGCTTCTCTCTTGAAGGAGCTTGAAGAGGCTTACTCCGTTTCTCTCTTGAAGGAGCTTGAAGAGGCTTACTCCGTTTCTCTCTTGAAGGAGCTTGAAGAGGCTTAGTTTCGCTCTCGAAGGAGTTTAATGGGGATTCGTCTCCCTTCTTCCATACGCTCCAACAAAATGCCATCCTTGAGTATTCGAACCACTCTGTCGCGGTTGCGTCCGAGAACGTAGCCAGGGCGAACCATATGTCCAAACCCTTTGGGGCCTTGTAACATGGCAATGGGATTGCCCACTTCTGAGACGGTTGCAACACATTTTATCTGCTCGATACTCACTTTCACAAGTACCTCGGATGTCTTGGTCAGTGGGGGAGGTTTGTGCCATTTGACAGACCTTCCCGAGGTTTGAAACGGATCATACTCTTTCGAGGGAAAATACAAGGGGAGCTTGATCTGTCGAAGCTGGGATAGCTTCTCTGGCAACATTTTCATCGTAAATTCTGTTTGCATCTGAGGCTTATTTCCGTCAAAACCATAGTAGGACTTGGACATCTTCATAAGCTTGACTGCCTGAAAGACATCACTGTTCCGGAATTGTTTAAGGAAGGTTATGATCTGCCTCGGAGTTTTGGCCACTCCCCGAAGAAATACCCTGTCTGCGCTGATCTTCAGTGTCGTAAGTTTGATGCCTTTTGGACGATAGGTGAGGATCGAAAGTAGAATTTGGTACACTCGATTTTTGGTGACTCGTTGTAGTCGATGGAGCGCAGTTAGAGGCTGTAACAAAGCTATCTTTTTCTTTTGGTAGCTACTTTTGAGCTTCTCATCACTGTTGTATTTTCGGAGGAGATGGCGTTTGGCATGATTGATCTTTTTACGGATTTCAACCATCTTCCGATGGTTGCGTTGATGAAAGAGAAACAAGCATCCCACAATCCAAAGTACCAACATGACCAGTACATGAAAGGAAAGAATACGAGAGTGTTTTGTCTGCGCGCCTATTTCTACCATGACAATCCCACCACTTTGAAATAAAATCTATCGAGATTGTACCCATATCGTTGGGTATGACAAGTGCTTTCACAAAAACGTAGGGTTTGGGAGCTTGTGAGGCTCTTGGAAAGAGTGTTGGTACAGGCTGACCCGAGTGATTTGTGTTTTCTTTATGTAACTGTTTGAATTTTCTTGCAAACAGGGTCTTGACAAGGATGGAGTAACAATGGTACTCACTTTGCCACACATGGACTAATACTTGGCTCTGTTTCTGCAAATGAATTGATAGAGAGTATTGTGTTTTGAATTACATATGCAAAAATCAGATAAGGCAACAGAGGGGTGAACAGAGGGTTGGCTTGGCAAAGGGTGATGGGAGAGACGCAAAGGCTGGTGAAGGAGATAGGCGTAGGTTGGTGTCTCAACAGCTTCCTGGACTGGGGTATTGGGATTGGGATGTTGTTCGTGATGAGTTGTACTGGTCTGACGAATATTTTCGTATTTGTGGGCTTGAACCAGGGCAGATCTCACCAAGCTATGAGAACTTCTTGAGTCTGGTTCATCCAGATGACCAGGAGGAATGGAAGCAAGCTTGGATAGAGGCTTCGAGCCACCATCGTTGCAGTGTTCATTATCGTATTATCACTCCAGGGGGTGAGGTACGCTATGTCCATGGTCAGGCAGAGATGCAATGGGATGATCGTGGGGAGCCTGCTCGTATCATTGGGACTTTGCAGGATCTGACGGATCGTAAACGTCTTGAATATGCGCTCCAGACTGTCGTTCATGTTACTCCTTCTACTGCCTTTGAACTCTCTGAGTATTATCGTGTCTGTGCGAAAAGTCTGGCTTATGTCTACAACACTCGTTTTGCTTTTGTAGGGTTGTTTTCGGATGACTCACGAGAAACGATAACCACCCAAGCGATATGGGCCGATGGAGAGTTTCTGGATAATTTTGAGTATCGCTTAGAGGGAACCCCTTGTGCTGATATTTTGGATCTGAAGAAAGAGCTGATTCCAAAAAATGCAGCCGAACTGTACCCAGAAGATACGATATTAAAGGAGATGGGGGTTGAGAGTTATTTTGGTGCCCCCATGATTTCGATGTCAGGTGAAATGCTGGGACTGATCTCTGTTTTTGATGTCAAACCTATGACGATTACCTCCTGGGCAGAGTCTATTTTGGGTCTTTTCGCACAGCGTATCGCCTGTTATATCGAACACCATAATATTGAAGAAAAAGTAAAAACATCAGAGAAAGAGTTGCGTCATATCTTCCGCGATATGCAGGATACGTACTTTCGAACAAATACGGAGGGAAATATCCTTCGGGTGTCTGAGTCAGTCAGACACACCATCGGTTATCAGGTGGATGAGTTGCTGGGTGTGGATATACGAAGTCTTTACACTGATCCAGAGCAACGTTTAGAGCTTATCGAGCTTCTGGATCAAGAAGGGGGGGCCATACAGAACTTTCATGCGGTTTTAAATCACAAGGATGGTTCTCCTGTTTGGGTTTCTGTCAATGCACATTATTACCGGGATGCAAAGAACAACATTCTTGGTATTGAAGGTATGACACGAAATATTAGTCGTCATCGTGAAGCTGAACTGCAGATGAAAAAAATGTCCAGTGCCTTAGAGCAGTCTGCAGATCTGGTGATGATTACAGATAATAAGGGCATCGTTGAGTACGTGAATCCCGCGTTTGAAGAGACCACGGGATATGGCTTTTCAGAGGTGGTTGGTGGCTCATCGAATGTCATGCTCTCAGGGGAGCAGTCCCCAGACTATTATAAGCGTTTGTGGGAGACTTTGCTGTCTGGTGAGGTCTATCACGATGTGATGATCAATCGAAAAAAGAATGGGGACCTTTATTACGAAGATAAGTTAATCACTCCCATTTTTAATGAAAAAGGTGAGATTATCCATTTTGTATCGACAGGTCGTGATATTACAGAGCGTATGAAGAATGAGGAGCGACTGCGCTTTATGGCTCATCACGATGCATTAACCAAGCTACCGAATCGGATTCTCTTTATGGATCGATTGGAGCACTCTTTAGCGCTGGCAAAACGTCACACAAGAAAAGTAGCTGTTTTGTTTCTTGATCTCGATCGATTCAAGACGATCAACGATACGCTTGGTCACGATGTGGGTGACCAGATGTTGATACAGTTGTCGGAACGTTTGGTGGGAAGCCTTCGTGAAAGTGATACTGTAGCTCGTCTTGGGGGAGACGAGTTTGCTGTGTTGCTCAATGATATTGAAACAGAGCAAGACATCTCACAATTAGCTCATAAGATCTTGCGTGGCTTGGAGCAACCGATTGAGGTGGGTGAGCGAGAACTCTTTATTACCACAAGTATCGGGATTAGCATGTTTCCCAGCGATGGTAGTGAATCGGTATCTCTCCTTAAACATGCCGATGTTGCGATGTATCGAGCCAAAGAACTGGGGAAAAATAACTACCAATTCTATTCCGTTGATATGGGCTCTAGAGCCTTGCAACGTCTGACGATGGAGAATAGCTTGCGTCGCGCATTGGAGCGCGGAGAGTTTCGACTTTTGTACCAACCGCAAATCAATATCGAAACGGGAAAAATTACAGGTGCTGAAGCTTTGCTACGCTGGCAACACCCTGATTTGGGGATGGTCTCTCCCCATGACTTTATTCCGATCCTTGAGGAGACAGGTCTCATTTCCTCTGTTGGCTATTGGGTCTTTTCCACTGCGTGTCAACAGATACAAGCCTGGCATGAGATGGGCTTTCAATCTTTGACGATGTCAGTGAATATCTCAGGTTGTCAGTTTTATGCCAAGGACTTTATCGAGAACATCGCTTCTTTTGTCCGAGAACATCATGTCTCACCTGATAGGTTAGAGTTAGAGATTACAGAAAGCACTCTGATGAAGAATGAGCAGAGCACGACCTTGGCTCTCACAGCATTAACCGAGATGGGTTTCAGTATCGCTCTTGATGACTTCGGTACTGGCTATTCTTCCTTGAGTTATTTACGTCGCTTCAATATCGATGTCTTAAAAGTGGACCAAGTTTTTATTCGTGATGTGGTTGAGAATGAGGATGATGCAGCGATTACCTCCGCGATTATCGCAATGGCACAAAGCTTGAGACTTAAGGTCGTTGCTGAAGGGGTAGAGACACAAGAACAGTTGGAGTTTCTTAAGGAACATCACTGCTCTTGTGTACAAGGTTACTTGTTTCACCGACCACTACCTGCGGATAAGATGACACAATTGCTTCTTACAGAGAGAGAGGCGGTTGTTCTTAAACCCGAAGATGTCAGTCTTTACGGGCTCTCTCAATAACCCGGTTTTTTCACAAAACGCTGGGTTCGAACTCGCAAAGAAACGCTGCTCTCCAGAAGAGCTTGTTCCTTAAGAACAAGAACGTCAACGCAAGCAGGTGCTGTTGTTGAATGGACAAGATCCACGAATGGCACGAATGGAGAACAAGAAAGGTTACGGGCACGACGGGAAAGCCTCAACTTGTGAAAGCGCTGCTCCAGGCTTTGGAAAGGGGCTTTGTGTGGCTGTTGATTCGTGCAAACCAAAGTAGATGGGGGCTTCCCAAGGTAGGATTATTCTTTATGGAGCGTGGGCCATTGGGTGTGGAAGGTGCCCTTACGATCGATACGTTTGTAGGTGTGGGCACCAAAGAAGTCACGCTGGGCCTGGAGCATATTGGCTGGGAGACGTTCGCGACGGAAGGCGTCAAAGTAGGTGAGGGAGGCAGACATCGCAGGGAGTCCTATCCCAGTGGCGACTCCCCACTGGACAACATGGCGCCAGGCTTCCGTGTACTCTTGGACCTCGTGTGCAAATCCCGGTGCCAAAAGCAAGTTGGGTAGCATGGGGTCTTCTCGGAAAATGTCACGGATCTTGTTGAGGAATGCAGCGCGAATAATACAACCCCCCTGCCAAATCCGTGCACACTCATCAAGCTTTACATCGTATGAAAACTCCTTGGAGGCTTCCTGAATTAACATAAAACCTTGGGCGTAAGAACAGATCTTGCTGGCATAAAGTGCTTGGCGAAGCAGGTCTAGCATCTCATCCAGGTCAGCACCTAACGTTGTTGCATGGCTGGGGTAGACTTGTGACGCTTTGCCTCGCAAACCCTTGTAAGAGGAGAGTATGCGGGCATCCACTGCAGCAGTTATTGTCGGAATGGGGACACCAAGTTTCATGGCTGCGATCGTTGTCCACTTTCCCGTTCCTTTTTGACCTGCGGCGTCAAGGATCTGATCCAGAAGGATGGTTCCTGTCCCCTGGTCATCTTTAAAGTTTGCGATATGTGCCGTTATTTCGATCAGATAAGACTGTAGCTCCCCTTCATTCCACGTCGCGAAGGTGTCAGCGATGGCTGAAGGCTCCATGCCCAAACCATGACGCATCATATCATAGGTCTCAGCAATGAGCTGCATGTCTCCGTATTCAATGCCATTATGGACCATCTTTACGAAGTGTCCTGCACCTTTGTGACCCACATAGGTAACGCATGGCTCTCCATCAACATGGGCTGCTATCTTATTAAAAATAGGTGCGAGGTGCTGGTATGTTGCTGGATCTCCTCCTGGCATCATGCTCGGACCCCATAGGGCTCCTTCTTCTCCGCCACTTACACCCATCCCAAAAAACTTTATCCCGGTCGGAGCAAGCTTTGTCACTCGTCGCTCTGTGTCGAGATACAAGCTATTTCCACCATCGATAATGATGTCTCCCTGCTCCAAGAGAGGTCTCAGTTGCCCGATCACTGTATCGACCGGATCACCCGCCTTTACCAACATTAGAATCCGCCTGGGGCGTTCCAGTGACTGCACAAAACCTTCCATTGTTTCAGGACCCACGATATTCTTGCCCTGTGCATACTTTTTAAGGAAACTCTCCGTCTTTTCAAAGTCTCTATTGTAGACTGCGACGGAAAATCCATTGCGCTCGATATTCCTGGCAATGTTTTGACCCATGACACCAAGACCAAGGACTCCAAATTGTTGTGACACTGTAAGCTCCTTTTGAGAGAGTTAATTCGTTGGTTCGTTGTTTTTTTGAGGTGGTCGTTTTTTGGATTCGAGAACCTTAGGTTGCAAGGGTTGCGGCTGCGTTCTGGTCGAGCCACCAAGTCAGTTCTCCCTCTGTTGGTTTTACTTTCAACACAGGCCACGCAGGGGGCTCTTGTAAAGGATCGGGCTGAAGAACTCCTTGGACAATGGGTTGCTTGCTCGCTCCTGTTGCGACAATCCAAATATGCTGTGCTGCCTGAATGACGGGATAGGTTAAGGTCATCCTTGTTGTGTTCTGTTGAGGCACTTCGTTCATGACAACACAACGCTCTTGTTCTTGCAATGCTTGTGTTTTCGGAAAAAGAGAGGCGGTGTGTCCATCCGCTCCGATTCCCAGTAGTATAAGATTAAATTGCGGGATCCCGTGTGGGTTGAGTGGTAGATTCTCTCGCAGGATTTCTTCGTATCCATCGGCATTTCCAACCTCTGCTTCCATACGAAAGTGAGTCGATGGGATGTGACTCAACAAGGCATCTTTTGCCATGCGGTAATTGGAGTCTTTGTGTTCTGGAGGAACCGGCCTCTCATCACCAAAAAAGAAAGAGATACGTTCCCAAGGAAATGTTTCGAGGTAGGGAGTTTGGGCCAATTTTTGATACAAGAGCTTGGGTGTTGAGCCACCGGAGAGAGCGATCGAAAAGGGTCGTTTGTTATGGTGATCGAGTACCAACTGTAGTAGAGCCTCGGCCACAGCTTTTGCGGTTGCCTCTGACGATTCTTGAATGTGAGTTTGCACGTTCATCGACCTTACATTTTGGCAATGGGGTGCCATCGGGCAGACCATCGAGT
>JALTMC010000258.1 GCA_027005175.1 Myxococcales bacterium | reverse complement strand
TTTAGAAGATGTCCCTGTCGCTTTGTTTTATGACAATGCGATGTTGCCAGTGGTACGAGAACTTCAGTCTGCTCTCGCGGGGATTCAGTTCTGGGTCGCTCTGGACGAGAAGGCTCGACCCGACGATCTCTTCTTTTCGGCCCGAGAAGAGTACTCCAAAGAGGCTCCTTCACGACCGGAGCTTCACTTCAACGACCCGTGGTTCTTCTGTTATACGGGCGGCACCACCGGACTACCCAAAGCGGCTGTGATCTCGCATGGCAATGTCCTTACCAATGCAGCGAACACCATCGTGAGCTGGGGACTCGACCATGACGATGTGGCGATCTTAAACGCTCCCCTGTTTCATGCAGGGGGTTTAAATGTTTTTACTTTGCCCCTGGTCTATGTCGGTGGTGCTTCCATTGTATGCAAAACATTTGATGTCGATGAGGTCTACGACCTGATGGTAGACGAACCTGTGACATTGTTTTTTGGAGTTCCCACCATGTTTGTAATGATGCAAGAACACAAACGATGGGAGAGAGCCGATTTTTCTCAGATTAAGTTTGTGATCAGCGGTGGTGCTCCCTGTCCGTTGCCGATCTTTGAGAAGTTCTGGGCCAAAGATGTCGAGTTCAAGACAGGCTACGGTCTCACCGAGGCGGGACCGAATACCTTTTGGTTGCCTGCTGCGTTTGTACGTGAAAAGCCGGGCTCTGTGGGCAAACCGTTGATGCATATCGAGGTTCGTGTGATCGATGAGGCAGGAAAAGATGTCGAAGCGGAAGAGGTGGGCGAACTTCTCATTCGCGGGAGTCATGTGATCCAAGAGTATTGGAATCGTCCCAAAGATACAGCAGCAGCACTTCAAGATGGATGGCTGCACACCGGCGATCTGGCCCGGTGCGACGAGGATGGCTTCTACTTTATTGTAGGTCGTCGCAAAGAGATGTTTATCTCCGGTGGAGAGAATATTTACCCTGCCGAAATTGAAAGCGTACTGCACGCCCATGAAGATATTGCAGAGGCTGCTGTTCTGGGAATCCCACACCCCAAATGGGGTGAAGTTGGGATCGCTGTGGTACGTATACATGAAGGTCATAGCCCCACTGCTGCATCCATTCTCGCGGACTGTCGGGAGAAGTTAGCTCGCTACAAGATCCCTCGTCAGCTCTTCTTTATGGAGGAACTTCCCAAAACTGGAGCGGGCAAACTCGATAAAAAACAACTGGAATTAATTTTTAAAGATACTTTTTTAGGTAAATAAGATGTATACTTGGCTATTGTATCGAGATATTTTGTTGATGGTTTAAGGGAGTGTGTGACGACACACCATCGTAAAAAATCATGGATCTTGGCTTTGGTTTGTTGGGTTTGGATGTTATCCTCTCCGATCCAGAAAACGTGGGCTCAGGGCGGAACCAAGGCCCGCTCAGGTATGATCCATACAAAGCTGAAGAAGCCGAAGCCCTGGTACAAACGCTTCTCTGCATCGGTATCTTGAACTACGACATTGGGGACGGGTAGCTTTGCCCCTTCGGAGTTATACAAAAACCATTATGTTGCACAGTCATTGAGTCTTTCTCTGGGCTACTCGATCTGGAAGGGCCTCGCTGTGTCGGCTGGCTGGGGCTTTGATTGGGAGTACACACAGCCCAACAATTCATCCGGTCGTCGCTTCTTCCCACGCGATGTTAATCTGTCTGTTGGTTGGAGCAACCCCATTCATGCGATCAAGAGAGACCTTCAGCATAGCATCTCTCTGGGCTTTCAACTGCCCGCTTCATACGCTTCTCAAGTCCAAACACGCCTTCTGCGAATGAGTCTTGGGTTCTCTCTAGGCTATCGCATCAAAAAACTTGTCTCGTTTCGCTATTCTTTTGCTTTTTCTAAATCTTTCCATCGTTATACTTCTCCTCTCTTTAACCAGAAAAATGCCGCATTGCCCTCTATCTTGTTGCGACAAAGCACACGTACGGAGCTTGCTATGTCTGAGGGGATTGTTCCTGTCCCCGGTCTGAAAAATACTTCAATGATGTTGAGTAACTCTCTAACTATCTCTTTTCATCCTCACAAAACAGTCGCCTTTGGTATTTCTTTTGGAATTTATAATGGATTTAAATACCCATCACCGATCGATCAGTTCACCCCTTCCATTCCCACTGTAAATGGGGCGATCCAAGCTGATCGTGTCGGCCGGTTTGACCTTACATCTGGCAATATCTATGTGTCGTATCGACCCATAAAGTATCTCAGTTTTGCGCTCGGTGCTGTTTCATCGCAAACTCCGTTTGTTGCCAGTAACAAAGGGTTGCGTGTTCCATTTTTTTATTTTGTGACAGCAAACGACAATACCACAACCTTTTATTTGCGTGTTTCTGGTTCTCTTTAACTTTTTCGGGAATCTGACAGCCTGTAGAAGAAATGGACATAGCAAACTCTCCTGTATATCCGTGATACTCAACAGGCTGTGAATTAATGTAGTCGAACGAAGGAACTGCAAGGGTTGGCCTACGATCGCAGGGGAATGGACTCCTCTTTCACCATAAACAAATCAAGTCTGGTCCTCTGATTCAGAGGACCTCTGAATGGCATCATTGACAAGTGAAGACATCTAAAATATGCTGGGTTTGTGTAATATTGCAAGACAAGACGGTTTGTTTGGAAATCGTGGGGAGAGTGTTTAATGTTAACCTATAGAGCGATGTACAAGTTTCTGGAGGAAGGGGTCCATGGCGAAGTCTTAGATTTTCCAGGTGCCATCACTGCTGGAAGCGATCTTGACGATACACGCAGTCTTTTGGCAGGTGCTTTGGTCGATATGGCTGAAACTTGTTTGCTACATGGGGAGGCTCTTCCCATACCAGATCCAAACTGCACGGACCCTGACGCCGACCTGGAAGAACCTATTCATTTATTGCTCTCTGCTGCACACCGAGTTACAGTGACTGCAGATAGAATAACTTCTTGAGCCAGCGTCAGAAACTCCTGGACATCTTGTTCTGTGTTGTCGAAGGAGGCGACAAGGCGGCCAGACAACAAACCATCCAATGCATCTGCACCAATCCCGGCGTGGGTTGTGATGTCCTCGGCTTTGCCGATGTCATGGAGCAGGGCGACAGCCCATAACTTTGGAGCATTGGTTTGGTGGATGGCGATCTCAAATACCTGCAATGAATGATACAGTGCATCGCCTTCAGGGTGATGATATGGATCTTGTTGCAAACCATCCAGGGCATACAATAAGTCTAGCAACTCTTCTCGAATACCTTCTTGCTTCATCGATGTATGGGCAGCATGACCCGAAATAGATCATGATCTTCAGTGCCCTCACTCTATACGAAAAACCACATCCACTGGTTCGTAATGAATCGTGAATCGTGAGTTACGGATCGCAAAAAATAAGTTGTTATCCGACAGACCTTCGCGGTGGATATGGCACCCCGCACTGAAGTACGGGGCTGGAAGGCAAAACAAGATATAGGCAGGGTATAAGCCATCAAGGCAGGGCTAGGTCGTATGTTGAGGGATACTAGCTGACCATCTATTCGGTAAGAACTCAGCAATGGTGTTGGAACTCATGGTACCTTTATGTCTGAGCTTGTCATGTGGAGATAGAATGTTCCATGCTGCTGTGAACTGTGAAAGGAATGCTGTATATTTTTGAGTTGACGTGCGTGCGTGCATCTATGTATATGAGATGTAAGCTGTTTTTTTTTTTTTTTTCTTCTTGACAGATATTATTTTGTAGGATATAGTCTTTTCTAAAGTGGATGTGAAGCTAGGAACTGAATAGAATATGTTTGATGTATAATAAGATGGTTCTCTGTGATTGTTTGAGCTGAATGGATGAGCGTATAAGACTGTTTGGCTTCTCGTTTCTTTACAGGAGCTACCCGGTGATGGGTATGTAAGTACCTACTTGTTAGACGAAGTGCGAGGTGTGAAAATGAAAAAAAGATTCTTTGTTGCAGTTGCGTTGTTTTGTTTCGCTCTTTTTGTTGTTGGATATAGCGGTTCTTCTGCGGATCCTCTTGCAACGAATAGTAGTTCATCATCTATCTCTCCTGGAACTACAGCCAGTTCGCGAAAAAACGTGAAACGGTCTCCTTCTTGCGGTGTCGACAAACAAACTCGTCTTCAGTTTCGAAAAATATGGAAGCAACGTTCTCGTAATTCTGCCCCATTGAGGCATTTTCGGCCCATGTCAAAGAGTTATCTTCAGATTCTTCGACAACAAAAGAAAGCTCGTCGAACAACGAGGATTCAAAGGCGAAGACGTTCACAGCCCCTTTCATCTCAGGAAAAGCAAAGGTTTCTTGCCTTGAAGGAAAAGTATTTTCAAGAAGCGAGAATACTGCGGAGTAGATACAAAGGAGATCTACGAAAATTTGAGCAATTGCGTGCAAAGTTGAAAGACAAATTGCTGGGGAAGTAGGCTCCGATTCAGAACAAATCAGTATTGCAAGGTGCAAAATACACAAGCAGTGGCAACATTTGTCGATTGGAGTACAGAATATTCTTGTGAGTCTGAAGTCTAAAAAGTAACAGGTGGAAAATACGGAGAAAGAGAGTATGAATATGAATACTGTGAAACTAGCGCGGATAATCTTACAGGCGATCTTTTTGGTGTGCTGCCTCGTAAGTTACGTTGATGCGGCACCTTCTAAGTTCAGCTATAAAAGCATACAAGCCTCTGAAGTTCTCGATTATTCGCTGTTCTTAACTCCAGGAACTTACACCTTTAAAACAACAAATTTACAAGGAACAAATCCAGACACAGTTATGTACCTTTGGAATGATGATACAAGTCAGCAGGTTTTGGGAGGATATAATGATGATGATCCTGCTGGTGGTACCCTGGCATCCAAGTTCACTGTAACAATCGCGCAGCAAGGGAATTTTAGACTGATTGTCCATGCTTTTCGTGAGGATAGAGGTGGTACAGCAACAGTTGTTGTAACAGGACAAATAGACAATTGGGCGACATCCTTTTCAGGATGGTTTCAAGGAAACAATATCAATACAGAATCGGCCACGCATACACAAAGTTATGACTATCATGCAGTAGTGATCAATGGCGCACCGGATCCGAAGCTTTATGGGATAGAGTGCTCCACAAAGCGTCTTATTGTGATCAATGATGATGGTGGAACAGGTTTGGGCTCATTTTTTTCAGCACCCAATATCTGCTCTCTCGTTGTATCTGTTTATGCAAACACTTCAGAAGGTTCAACGAATGTTTATATTAATGACATACACACAGATGCTGATGGGGATGGTTTGGGACAAGGATTAGAGCAGGAGCTTGGAATCTGTGACAGTTCATTAGATACAGGGTGTGCACAAGTTGTTAATACCCAAGATTCTGATGGAGATGGAATATCGGATAGTGCTGAATTATTTGGATTAAACGACCCAAATAATTCTTCCAACCCACCAAGTAACTCTTTCAACCCCCAGTATCTTCCGAAGTGGGGAGCTGATCCGCAGCACAAAGACCTATTTGTAGAATTTGACTTCGATAGCGTGATTTCCAGCACTCTTCATCCCTTTGGAGAAACCGACACGTTCTTGGAAACCGTACCTCTACGAATCTCACAGTTTTTCTCGGATGGATCAGCTGCTGCTCTTGGAAACCTGGACGGGAAGTCTGGTATTCGAATTCATATGGATGTAGGCAGAAATCCAACATCATGGAACCTTGCGACCTTATATGGTGACTGGGGAGGAAGCACACACACTGTCGCTCCCATTCCTCCCGACCTTCTTCCATCCGCCCAAGTTGCACGCTCAACATTTCTAGCTGATGTGCGCAAAGGTATCTTCCATTATGTGTTGGTTCGTGATGATGGAGCGTCTAATGCTGCAGAAGGATTCGTGAACTACGGTTTTGGTTACAAATTATCGCTTAATTCGCCTTCCGTTGCGTCACAGGAAACAAACAGTGAAGGAAGGGCAAGAATCTTTGTTCATGAAATGGGTCATTCGTTGGGGCTTAAACATTGGGGGGTGGACAGCTGGGGTATACTCAATTGCAAACCCAACTATGTAATAGGCTTCCATAAAAACAAGTTCGCCACCTATATGTC
>JALTMC010000257.1:17172-21050 GCA_027005175.1 Myxococcales bacterium | reverse complement strand
TCTCCGTCGAGCATTGCTTCAAGAGTTCTTTTTGGTCGGGTTTGGGAAATAGATTCACTACGATCTCTTTGATGCCCTTCAAGTGACTGGCTTCTGCTTGGATGGTGAACTTCTTACCCACAAAGATCTTAGAGTGGCTGGGGAGTAACTTGGTCGGCTTAAGAAAACGGATCTTAGGTACATCCTGTATCTTGCGGACAGGCAACTTCTTTTCTGCTTTCTCACCATTGATGTCAAAGGCAACCACTCGAATGGTAAAGGCATCCGGCTGGGCGTTGAGATCGAACTGTTGGGTTGTGACGAATGTTGTTTTTTCGCCAGCCGTCTTGGTTCCTATCTTTTTCTTGCCGATATAAAACTCAACTCTCTCAACTTTATTGAGGTCCTCAACCCGAACACGAATTCGACCTTGGTCGATCTCTCCTCCTGTGGGATAGAGAAATTTGATCGTGATTGGGTCATCGCGAACAGGTCCATCACCACAGTTACAGCCCCAGGCACTTAATATCGCAAATAGCACAAACAATGGGATGGTTCGAGCCATCAACAAACGGTGAGACAACATCATAAGCTCCATTCTTCTCGGCAATAAGGAGGAGAGGCCAACGCCTCCCACTTCGCGAATTCACAATACAAAAAGTTAAAAGACACCTATTGGCGTCGTTGCATAATAAAGGGAATATGCACGCCGTCCTGCTTGTAGTTGACGCAGAGTGCATACATGATAATGTTGATGCCAAATCGAAACGCATGCTCGCGCTGTGATTCTCCACCGGGAACAACAGGGTATACGAAGTGACCAAAGTTATCGCGCTCCCAGGCTCCGCTGTGGTCATTGAGGGAGTAGATGATAGGGGTGCGATCATCTCGTGTTACACCCTCAATATAAGGCCGCAACAAACGTCGTCCTCCAAAGCGGCGAATCAAATAGAAAGAACGATACAATGTATGCTTTTGGGGCAACTTTTTCATCGCGTTCTTGGGGTATAGCTTTTTGGTGAGACGCCTCACTGAACGATCAAACGGCCCCCCTGGATCACCCCCTGTCATATCGATAAATAACGTTCCACCCGCTGATAAGTGACTCCGGAGCCTGACAATGTCTTTGTGAGGCCAAGCAGGAAAACCCGTTTCCCCCGCGATATACAACAACGGATAGTATGACAACTTTGGAGCTTGTACTTTGATCTTTGTGACCTTCAACAGGGGTCGAATGCTTGTTCGTTTGGTTGCAACCCATAACAAACGACGGAGTGCGGTCGGGCGTGAGTCATTAAATCCCGGAAATACAAGCTGTGCCCACTGTACCTGTGATGTCTTTCCCATCGCACCTGCGGGTTGCGTTAACCACAACAACACCAACAGACTACTCAGCATTAGCCCCAAACCAAACCAACCACGCAAAGAAGACCCGAAAAAAGAACCTTGACTGAAAGAGGTTTTCTTTTGTTTTTGCATGCTTGTTTCCTCGGTGAACGATGGTTCATCTTGCTCTTTGGTCAAAGTAGCCCTGCATCATACTCGTTCAATTAACGGATTGCAACCTTCCACACAGTAAGGCTCCTAAAAGGCTACTCTTCTGCGAGAATAACAACATACCAGACATCCATATTTCTTTCGGGAACAAAAGACGAACCGTGAAGCGTTGGTTGCAAGCTTTGATGTCTGAACCGGGATGGGGATGAGGTGACTCATGAACGCACAATTTAAGCATGACCCAAGTTGCAAGTTTTGATGGATGAACCGGGATAGGGATGGGTCGAATCCTCGCTAGCCGGCAACCTCTGACTTCAGTCAAAGGTCGTTGCTCCCGATCTCAAATTACATCGTCTTTGGGTCGTGTTGTTTGTTTTGGGAGGGGAGGAAGTCAAGGTATATCAACGGTATGTGAGTATGGGGTCCGTTCAAACTCGAACCAGAAAAGAGATGATTCCAGGGCGAACACACAGGTTCGCCCCAAGGTTTCGGCACATGCGACGTTTTGGGTAGGGGCAGACCGATGTAGGGGCAGACCGATGTGTCTGCTCTTGGGTTTGTCAACCTACTGCTCTTGGGTTTGTCAACCTACGGCGAGCAGTTCTACTTCAAAGACAAGAGTTGCGTTGGGAGGGATGACAGCACCTGCGCCACGGGCTCCATAGCCCATTTCGGGTGGGATGGTGAGCTTGCGTTTTCCGCCGATTTTCATGCCTTGAACGCCTTGGTCCCACCCTTTGATCACCATACCGCCGTCGAGAACGAACTGGAAGGGTTTGCCACGGTCAAGGGAGGAGTCAAATTTGGTTCCATCCGTGAGCCAGCCGGTATAGTGTACACTGACATTTTGACCGGCCACGGCCTCTGCTCCTGTACCGACGTGAAGCTCTTCAATTTGTAATGACATGGTTTTCTCCTAAACGAAGTCGCAACAGATTAGTGAAGTTCTGCGAGGTGTTTTTTGATTCCATTACCAACATCGGTAGTGGAGCCGGAGCCACCGAGATCTCCTGTGAGATCTTTGCCCGCTTTGTAGAAGTTAAAGGTGGCGTTGTAGAGCAACTCACCCGCTTTGGCGAGGGTTTTTTTCTGGTCGTCATTGAGACGACCTGTTTGGTCGTCTCCCATACGCTCAAACAAGGCACACATGGCCCAGATGGACGCGCCGGGGTTGATTTGGTCTGGTTGAAGGTCGGGTGCCGTTCCGTGACCGGGCTCCGACACCATCGTACCTGTGGAGATGGTGTAGTTGAAGCTCGGCATCATACCGATACCACCGATCTTAGAAGCTTCGGCATCGGTGAGGAAGTCCATGGTCAGGTTGGTTCCAACCACGCTCTCAACAAGCAGTGGACGGTTCATCGTAAACCAGCAGTAGCTGGCGATGGTTAGGAATTGAATGTTCAGGCCGTCGTACTTGGATTCTTTGGCGATCTCACGTCCTACTTTGGTGAACAACTCGTCACCTTTGAGGAAGGGAGAGTATAACACAAAGATGCTGTTTTTGCCGCGAGCGAGGGTGTCGTCGAATGCATATCGAATGACGTTATCGGACATCTCCCGAGTGATACGGCGGAAGTTGATCGACTCGGTGTCCGTACTCTTGCCTTCGCCGATGTAGAAACCTTCGTTGTTTTGTCGGTAGCAACGAGTGTCGATGGGCAACTGGGTGAAGTCAGCGTTTTTGCCTTCAAAGCGGAAGAACTGGCCCACATCATCACCAAAATCATCTCGCTCCATTTCGGTCAACATGGCATCGGCGATGGGTACGAGGAAGTCCCGTCCGTAGAACTGGGTGGTGACGATCACTTCAAACCAGTTTGGATTCTTGGTGATACGTTGAAGGAAGTTGTCAAAGATGATGTATTCCATCTCAATGCCTGTTTCGGCAGAGAGTTGTTTGCCAAACTCAACAAAAGCATTGTCAGACTCTTTGAGGATATTACCCTTTTGGGCAACATAAACCTTGTTGATTCCATTGTCTTTGGCGTAAGCAAAAGCTCGCTCCACAATGGCTCTGGACTTCTTGGTGATGATCTTGGCGTCGGTATATTCGGTGCCTTCGAGGTGTGGTGAGTCAGAGGTTACACCCTCAGGGCCTACAAACACGCGCATGTTCACATCAACCGATGTATGGGTGCGTGGTGCGACATTGCGAAAGTCCCGAACACAAGCGTCCGATCGCAGTTCCTTGCGAATGAAGACATTGATACTAGAAGGGGTGCCTTTGCCAGAGAGAGTTCCTGTCGCACCTTTGTAGGCATAACCGACTTTTTTGATGCGCTCTACGACGCCTCCTGCCGGAACCAAGACATTCAAGGTCTTGAGGGAACTCGCTGTGTCACGGATGAAATCGAGATCCGATTCCTGAACCTTGGGGTACTTGGCTTGAATGTCGGACA
>JALTMC010000257.1:14363-17162 GCA_027005175.1 Myxococcales bacterium | reverse complement strand
CTCCCCTCGATCATCAAGTTGAGAGTGTCGATATCTTTTCTGTTGTTTTCATCGAGCATTTCGATGCCAAACTCATTCTTGATTCGATGCCACAAACGCAAACCAACCGTTAACTTGGGCTCTTCCACTTCGGACTGCCAGTCGAGGACATAGTTGCTGTTGGACAATTCATTGGCCCGAGCGAGAGCCGCATTAGCAACATCGCGAACCACTGTGCTGGCATCTTCAGCGCGATCATCGCCGGGAAAATACAAGACTTCGATTTTCTCAGACATGGATTTGTTCTCCTTGTATGGGATGAAAGATTGAGGGTCTTATAGAATAGGCAAGTACCCCTTTGGGGCTGTAGACACTGCCTCGCTTTGTGGTCGGTGCATACAACCAGCTCACCCAGAGGTGAACTGTATTCGGGAGTGCCCTTCAGGGGTACTTTGTTCTCACAGAGTTGGATTTGAGTCCGGTGGGAAGTGTCGTGGTGGGCAACAACATAACAACCAAGGTGTCAAGCACAAGACTCAGACATTGGAACGATGTCCTGTGCTCGACACAAACTCGCTCGCCAGAATGCCTCGCCTGAGCCTTGAACCGAATCACGAATCAGATAGAGCCGGACCGCTGGCCGTTTGAACGTTTCTTCTATTCTCCTTCAGGGAGCATATAGAGGATATCATCCCATGGATGACGATAGAGAGGTGCCTTGAGTCGTTTTTGATCCATGTAATGGCCGATCATACCGATGGTTCGACCCAACAGGAAGAGTCCGTTGAGGCCACCGCTGTCGATGACAGCTTGAACTTCTTCTTGGCTGAAGTCACAGGCATACATCATATCGACGGAGAGGGCACCAATGGCACCATCAACGTTGAGGATCAAGGTGTCTTTTTTCTTGGTGGTGAGTTGTTCTACTTTGAGAGCATACTCAAGCAGGGGATATTTGGGGAAATTCTCAAAAGCGTATGCTTTTAAGAGTTCGACGCGAGCATCGGGGTTGCGGAGCGACTTGATGCGGTGTCCAATCCCTTGGATGTTTATGTTTTGTTTCTTCTTGATCTTGATGAACTCTTCTGGAGTCCAGCCGTTGGTCACAGCTTCATTGAACATCACGGCTGAGCCTGCGACGGCTCCACCAAAGCGGGGTCCAATGGTGAGCATTCCAGAGGCCACAGCACTCATCAGGTCACGACCTGCACGAGCGGTGACGATCGCGTTGTGTGCACCGGATACTGCGGGGCCATGGTCTGCCGTTAGCTTGACCACGATCTCGATGAACTGGGTGGCAAACTTAGGTAGTCTTTGCTTGAACCAGAGCAAGGAGATAACATCACCCAGTGAGTAGTTCTCGCTGATCACCTTACTGATCTTATGGCCTGCATAGAGCAGCTCATCCTTGGAGTCATCACAGATGGTGCTGATAAAGTTGCTGCCACGACGAACCAGATTCATCGCGACGGCTTCGTTGTAGTCGATGGGGACGGTGGCTGCCTCTACATCTGGAATCGGAGTGTAGCCGTCAGCAACAAGTTTGTCGAAGGTTTCTTTGATCACTTTGCCGTAGTCGTTGTAAGACTCGGGCACGATCGCGCCAGCTTCTCGAAGTGCCTTGTTTTTGGCAGGAGCTGTCTCGCGCTCTGCGTCGGCTTTCGCGCCAGCGTGACCAAACTGAACACCTTGGGGAAGGTAGCCCAAAGCGGTACCTGTAACCCATGCTACAACGGGTTTTTTGATCTGGCCCGATTGAATCGCTTCAGCGATCTTGTACTCTTCTTCTCCACCAACTTCGCCAAGGGCGACCATCATCTTGATGTCGGGATTGGCTTCATAGCGCAGCAGGTGATCCAATAGGGTGGAGCAGGGGAATGCATCGCCACCAATAGCGATACCTTCGTTCACACCGTCGGTCATCTGTGCGATCACATTGTAGGACTCGTTGGACATACCGCCCGATTTTGATACAAAGCCCACAGAGCCGGGGCGATGCAACTTTGAGTTTGTGATGTTCTCGATGGTTCCACCTGTATTCGCGATACGAAAGCAGCCGGCTTTAATGCCACCCACGGTAGCAGGCCCGATGATATTCACGCCTTTCTCACGAGACAGATGACGAAGGTGACGAGCGCGTCGCTCGGGTACACCTTCTGCGATGATCACCAATGTGCGGAGCTGCTTCTGCTCAAGAGCTTCCATTGTGCTGGGATAGGCGGAGCGATAGGACGCGAAGTTGATCATGACGTCCGTTTCAGGGTTGGCAGCACAAGCAGACGCAACATCGGGATAGATGTCCAGCAGGATCTCCTTGGTACCAAAGAATACTTTGTGATTCCCGGAGCGCCCGGGGTTGACGATAGCGACTACGGAGGGCTTTTCACGACGACAGGCGGTGTCAAAGTCCAGCATCCGCTGAATGGCTTTGGCCTGCAAACCATAGACAATGGCGGTGGAGTCGCGGTCAAACAATTGATAGCTTGGTCGGCTCATCTCTATTTTCTCCCATATGGGTTTTACGTTCAAGCGGTCGGCGATCCGGTTCAAATAGCCGGTAGTCCGGTTCAAATAGCCGGTGCTCCGGTTCAAGTAGCCGGTGCTCCGGTTCAAGTAGCCGGTAGTCCTATTCAAGGGGTCGGCGATCCGGTTTTACGTTTTACGTGGTATGGCTTACTTCTCGTTGGCGAGAGCGTCCGCGACAATTTGGGTCATGTGTGCTTCGGGTCCGTGTACTTCTACGGGAACTCCGATCTTTTCGACAGCGGCTTTGATATCAATGAGGCCCTTTTTGTAGTTGGGGCCACCGCGACGAACATA
>JALTMC010000257.1:12270-14353 GCA_027005175.1 Myxococcales bacterium | reverse complement strand
CATACACTTTGACCTTGGCAGCTTTGAGTTGCTCTGCAAACTCTTCGAGAGCCATAATGATACCGGTAAAGGTCTTGGCTACGTCGGTGAAGTTTGCGATACCGCCACCAATCAGCAAATACTTGTTGCGTCCTTGAGGATCGGGAGTTCGTGTCATCATCTCGATGACAGTCTTGGCGTACAGGTACGTGTTTTGGGTGTTGGGATTACCAGAGTATTCGCCGTACATGGCTAGCTCACTGGAGTAGCCCAGGTCACAAACTGTGTCGGCGTAGACGACAGAGGCACCGCCACCTGCGACCATGTTCCAAACGCGACCTTCAGGGTTCAACACAGTGAACTTCAGAGAAGAGCCTGTTTTGGAGTCGACTTCACGGATGAAGTCTTCTTCGGGAGTGAGATGCTGACCAAAGGGAGCTGGATACTCCAGGCTTCCCCAGAGGTTGCGGCACTCAAACTCTGCTGTATCGTCCACTTTGGCGACACAGTCGAGTGGTTGAGCCACACCGCCAGTGACAACAAACGGGTTGACTTCGAGATAAGCATAGCCGCCCACTTTGAAGTGGCCGTAGAGTTCTAACAAAAACTCTGTGATGGCAGCACGCTGATTTTCTTTGAACAATTCGTTCACAACGGGTGCGAAGGTTTCGGCTGTTGCTTCTTCCAACGGAGAGATGCGGAGTTCTTTGACTTTCTCCCAATTCTCTTCTACGTCTACACCACCCATGTTGGACAGGTAGATGAGATCCCCATCCGCGTCGAGAACCATCGAGACATAATTCTCGGTGGTGTCATCGTCAAAGGGAGTGAATGGCTCTACGATAAAGTGAGTGAGGGTTCCCTCAACACCACTCAATAAAGCCTTCTCTGTGTTCATCCGCTCAGCGATCCAGGCCGCTGTCTCATTGAGATCCTTGTTTAGCATGACGAGGCCGTTCTTGCCGCGTTTTCCAAACAGCTGATCTGGCTTGGCGGTGAGACCACCTTCGTTCAACCATGGGTTGTCAGCAGCCATCGCTTTGAGATCGTCTCCTGGGCCGACCAAAACAGCCTTCCCGTCGTATCCCGATAGCGCCGTTGCCAGCATTCGCTTCGCGTCGTATTCGCGGATTCCTTTGCGGGCCATTGCAGTACTCCTTGTCCAGTGAATGACAAATTGCACCCTCCACAAAGGGTGCAGGATAAAGTCGTAATCGATTGCGCGTCTTATCAAGTCCTGACCAAAAAGTCAACGCCCGAGTGCTTGACACATGGGGATTTCTACTCTGTTCGACATGGGGGGATTTCTTCTCATGCCGAAAGCCTGTACAACAAGAGGGAGCGAGCCGGGGTGCCCCTGTCCAAACAGGCTCTCAAGCGGATACCATCCATCTAGGGCCTCGCTAGCCGGAAACCCCTGACTTCAGTCGGGGGTCGTATGACACCGTAACTCGTTGTCGCCTTTTGTTTTGATGTTGTAGAATCCCCTTGAATGATTGTCGTGGAGGCACGTATTCTTGGTTGGAACGCAGAAGGGATAGAGTGGAACGCAGAAGGGATAGAGTGGAACGCAGAAGGGATAGAGATCTTTCGATGAAGAAGCTTAAGTCGTACCAGTTATCGTTGTACAATGGGCAGGATAAACCAAAGATATACGTCGCGTATCAGGGGCGTATTTATGATGTGACAGAAAGTCGGTTGTGGAAGAGAGGGATGCACTACGAGCATTGGGCGGGTCAGGACCTGACGGAGGAGCTCTCGGAGGCACCTCATGGAGAGGAAGTGTTTTCACGCTTTCCGCATGTGGGAGAGTTGGTCTCATAGCATGAGAACGCTTGTTTTCCCTGGAGGTCTATGATACCGAGAATAACACACAAGAAACGTAGAAATACTTTGTCATATTATCGATCATCGGTCGGCAAGAGGGAGAGAAGTGATGGATACTGCGAAGCTGGATCGCGCGTTGGAGATTCTCGATAAAAACAAGGGTCGTTGGTTGGAGTTGTCGGTGGGGTCACGGATCGCTTTGATGAAAGCGATGATCAAGGGCATCTCATCGGTGGCAGAGCGGATGGTCAATAAGGCAATAGAGGTGAAGCATATA
>JALTMC010000257.1:0-12260 GCA_027005175.1 Myxococcales bacterium | reverse complement strand
GCATATATCACCTCATGAGCCGAGTGCAGCAGAGGACTGGCTCGGTGGACCCGTGACTATCGCTCGCAATCTGCGTTTGTTGTTGGAGACTCTTGAGCAGATCGAACGTCACAAGTCTCCGCAAATCCCAGAGAACAAGATCCGTACTCGGGATAATGGTCAGGTGGTGGTTGAGGTCTTGCCAAGTCGACTCATGGATTCCCTGTTGTATTCCGGATTCAAGGCAGAGGTTTGGATGCAGCCTGAAGTGACAAAAGCAAACCTCAAGGAGAATATGGCAGAGATATACCGAGAACCGCCGAAAGAGGGCAAAGTCGCTCTTGTTTTGGGCGCGGGAAACGTCTCTAGTATCGGTCCTCTTGATGTCGTATACAAACTTTTTGTGGAAGGGCAGGTTTGCCTTCTCAAGCTCAACCCGGTGAATGAGTACACAGGACCTTTTGTAGAAGAGGCGTTTCGCTGTCTGGTAGACGAGGGCTTCTTGCAGCTGGTTTACGGTGGTGGTGATGTGGGTAGCTATCTCTGCAATCACGATACTGTTGATGAAATCCATATCACTGGCAGTGAGAAGACTCATGACATTATCGTGTTTGGGCCTGGAGAAGAGGGCCAGAAGCGCAAAGCAAACAATGAGCCAAAGTTAACAAAGAGAATTACGAGCGAACTGGGGAACGTCAGTCCTATTATCGTTGTTCCCGGCCCTTGGAAAACGGGTGATCTGGAGTTCCATGCAGAAAATATCGCGACCCAAATGACAAACAACGCGGGGTTCAACTGCAACGCCGCTAAGATGTTGATTACTCACGAGGGGTGGGACCAACGGGAATCTCTTCTCGATGCCCTGCGCCATACATTGCGTAGCCTCCCGCCGCGTGTGGCCTATTATCCCGGCGCTCACGACCGATACCAAAACTTTTTGTCCGAGCATGACTCTGCTGAAGTCCTCGGTAAAAAGACCGGTCATGATGCTGTGCCATGGACATTGGTGCCCGGATTGGATTCGCAGAAGTCAGAGGATCTCTTCTTTAATGAGGAGTCCTTCTGTGGGATCACTGGAGAGACTTCGTTGCAAGCGGAGGATGCTGCGGGGTTCCTGCGCAAAGCTGTCGACTTCTGTAACAACACCTTGCATGGCACTCTCAACGCTTGCATCCTGATTCACCCGGAGACAGAGAAGCAATTGGGTGGTGCTTTGGAACAGGCGATCGCCGATCTCAAGTACGGAAGCATCGGGGTAAACCACTGGCCTGCGCTGAGTTATGCGCTGGGAGTGACCACATGGGGCGCTTTTCCGGGGCATACTCTGGATGATATCCAGAGCGGTATCGGTGTGGTTCACAACACTCTCATGTTTGATAAACCCGAAAAGAGCGTTGTGTCTGGACCTTTCAAGGTATGGCCCCGCCCTCCTTGGTTTGTGACACACAAATTGGCACACAAGGTCGCTCCCTGGCTGTTCAAGGTAGAGCAAACCGGCTCATTTCTTTACTTACCTCCTCTGGTTTGGAATGCCGCGAGAGGATAATCTCAACACGGCGACCCAACAGAGGGACTGGAGAGGGACTGGAGAGGGACTGGAGAAGGACTGGAAAGAACCTCTGAAGTTCTACAAAAGGGAGACCTTTGTGGAAGCGGGAAACAGACAGACAGTGAACGATTTCTTTGTGGAAGCGGGAAACAGACAGGCAAGGAACGATTTCTTTGTGGAAGGGGAAACAGACAGACAGTGAACGATTTCTTTGTGGAAGCGGGAAACAGACAGGCAAGGAACGATTTGAGAAGAGTTTGTGACATTCTGCAAAAGGGCGACTGTATCGATGGATGAACGAGAACGTTGGGAAGAACTTCTGGAAGAAGGTCAAGAGTCATTAGACGCTGATGCACCGGCAGAGGCGGAGATCTATTTTCGTCAGGCTCTGGAGCTAAGTCCAGAAGATCCAGAGATTCTTTTTCTGCTGGGATTTAGCCTTTGTGAGCAGGAGGACTATCACGAGGCGGAGAGCTTTTTGCGGCGTGCTTTGGTCCTGGAGCCTGAGTTGCTGGGGGCTCATCAATGGCTGGGCATCTGCCTGTTTGAAGAAGAGCGCTTTGAAGAGGCGGTTGAAAGGTTTCATCAGGCTCTCCTGCTCGATCCCGAGGATGCTTCCCTGCATCGATGGTTGGGCAATAGCTTGATGTCTTTGGAAAAGTTTCCTGAAGCGGCGACAGCATTTCGCGAACTCGTTCGTCTGGAACCCACAGATGGTGAAAATCACTTCTGGTTGGGGATGAGTTTCTTTCGCTTGGAGCGATTTGTCGATGCAAAAAACTCTTTTGCTATGGCGGTGGAACTGGACCCGGAGGATGAGGCCCATTTCTATTGGCTCGCGAACTGCTATATGAACGAAGAAAACTATGAAGAAGCTGAAACGATCTTACGTACTGCGATTGAGGAAGAAGAGCTTGAAGAGTCGGATCTATACGGTCTCCTGGCTGATTGTTTAAGCAAACAACAGCGGAACGAAGAAGCCGTGATTGTTGTGCAGGAAGGGATTGAGCGCGACCCCGATGATGCTCATTTGTTCTGGATGGCGGGTGGGATCTTCTCTGCTCTGGATCGCAACCAGGAAGCCATTGAGGCCTTTCGGCAGAGCACCGTGCTTGAACCCGATGAAGCAACGTATCGTTGGTTTCTTGGTCTGGCTTTGTTTGAAGAAGAGGAGTTCGACGAGGCAGAAGAAGCCTTTCGTTTGTCTGCTTCCCTTGATCCGGATGATGCGGATGCACACCTATGGTTGGGGCGCACTTTTTTTGAGCAGGAACGATACGACGAAGCAGAGTTATCTCTTCAAGAGGCTGTCGACATTGAGCCAAAAGATGCCGAACATGTCTTTTGGTTGGGTCGCCTTGCTCTAGAGAGAGACAACAAAAGTGTCGCAAGAGGGCTGCTTCAACAAGCTGTGGAGTTCGAGCCAGAAGATGAGGCACACCACTACTGGTATGGACGTGTTTTGTTTGAATTGGGAGAATACGACGGTGCCATGAAAGCATTCCAGCAGGCATTGGAGTTGAAGCCAGAGGATGAGGCAAACAACCACTGGTTGGGCCGAGTGTTATACGAACAGGGAAACTATGGTGCTGCGACCCAAGCTTTGGAAAAAGCTGTCCAACTGGACCCCGATGAAGAGGACTATAACTACTGGTTGCAACGTGCGAAAAGCATACAGCAGATCCGATAGGCTTGGTCACAACGATGGGCCAAGGTTGCCACAACCCTCTACAGCTTTGCTCTACGAGCTGTTTGTTGTGATGTTCGCTTGATGGGGCGATGATGTTTCAATTCTTTCGTATTCGTCGGTATCTTTCCCGTGGTCAGGCCATGCTTAAAAAAAGACAGTATGGCTCTGCGATCGAGGTCTTGCAAAAGGCTCTCTCTCTTGCTCCAAACCACGCCGAGATTCTCTTTTGGCTTGGATATGCCTTCTATTACCAAGGCCAGTATCTGGAAGCAGAGGAACTCTTTCAACAGCTACAAACGGAGGACTCGAAGAACGAAGCCTACCATTACTGGTTGGGTTTGTCTTATTACCAGCAGGAGCGATACAGCGATGCGATGGTCGCGCTTCAAGAGGCTGTCGCGATCAAGCCTGATGATGCCTTGAATCAACATTGGCTGGGGCAATGTTTCTACAGCCAGGGCTTGTATAAAGAGGCAGCAGGTTGTTTTGAGAAACGCTTGGAACTCCAGCCGGAGTCTGCGGCTGGGCTTCGCTGGCTCGGCTGTGCAAAATTTCAACTACAAGAGTATGATGAGGCCAGTCTCTATTTGGAGCGTTCGTTGGAGTTAGAGCCTCATGCAGAGGTGTCACATTATTGGGTTGGGCGACTTCGTCATGCACAGGAAAAGTATGCTCAGGCCGTTGAATCTCTCGAACAATCCGTGATATTGGCACCTGATGATGCCGACAATCAGTTTTGGCTAGGCAAGGTTTATTTTGACAGCAAGAGTTGGGATCGAGCGGAACAGGCTTGGCGTGAGAGTACACGACTTAAACCCACCAGTGAGATTCACCACTACTGGTTGGGAGTGTGCTTGCAAACACAGAATCGCTATGAAGAGGCTCAGACCTCCTTTGAAACGGCTGTAGAGTTGGCTCCTGGCGATGCCCCCAGTCATTTTTGGCTGGGCAATGTGGCTTACAAACAGGAGCGTTACAAGTTGGCAGAGCGTGCCTTTCGCAAAGCTATGACGTTGACACCTCAGAAAGTAAGTTACCTTCGCTGGACAGGCATGACTCTCTTTCGTCTGGGACAATATTCGGAAGCTGAGTCTCTTCTCTCTCAAGCGATTCGATGGGAGCCTGAGCATAGCGGTGGACACTATTGGCTGGGTCGCAATCGATATGAGCAGAAGCGATACGAGGACGCGCTCATCCCTTTGCGACGAGCCGTCTCGCTTCGCCCCAACGATGAGGCCAATCAGTTTTGGTTGGCTCTGACCTTGTATCGCCTGGAGCGATACCAGGAAGCCGAGTCACCTTTTCGACGAGCACTTGGTTTGGCTCCTCATGATCCCGTGAATCACTACTGGTGTGGGATGAATTTTCACCGGCAAACGATGTTTGCCGAAGCGAGCCCCTTGCTTAAGAGGGCTGCAGAGCTTCAAGGTGACAAGGCCAGTTACTTTTATTGGTTGGGGATGAATCACTACAGTGAGTCTCTGTATCTTTCGGCAGAGTGGGCCTTCCACCGCGCTGTCAAGTTGGATCCCAAACGGGAAATACATTATTTTTGGTTGGGGATCGCTCGGTATCATCGTTGTCTATTTGTAAAGGCTGAGGCTAGTTTTACGGAAGCCCTTAAGTTAAACCCTGAGGAGTCGAATTATTATTGGCTTGGAAAATGTCTTCACAAACAAGGCAAGCTCCAAGAAGCTATTGTCTTTCTCAAAGAGGCTGTTTCTCTCAACTCGAAAGATCCAGCCAATCATCGCGCTTTAAGCGACTGCATCAACGATAAATTTGAACAAGCGAGAAACCCATGAGTCATGCTCTTTTGTCCTTTGCTACGGTTGATCCCGACACATTGTCTGCTGCCCACCCTGCCACACTTTATCATTTGGTGGGAGGGGAGTGGCTCTCCTCTCCCACCGTGATGGATGTTCACGACCCCATGAATGGGGAGGTCTTTCTTCACGCACCCGATCCTACCGTAGAGGAGCTTCAACCCTTCGTGGACAGCTTACAGGCTTGCCCCAAACACGGTATGCACAACCCCTTCAAAAATGTGGAACGATACCGGATGTATGGGGATGTGACAGCCAAAGCCGCTGCGCTGATGCGACATCAGGAGGTGATGGACTTCTTCACTCGTCTTATACAGCGAGTGATGCCCAAGAGCGATGCCCAAGCCAGAGGCGAAGTTATTGTCACGCGAACCTTTCTGGAGAACTTTGGAGGGGACAACGTACGATTTTTGGCGCGTGGCTTCAGCAACCCTGGCGATCATCTCGGACAGAAAAGCAGCGGATACCGCTGGCCTTTTGGACCTGTCGCTGTGATCTGTCCCTTTAACTTCCCCCTGGAGATCCCTGCGTTGCAGCTGATGGGAGCACTCTACATGGGAAACAAGCCCGTGATCAAAGGATCAGAGACCACAAGCATCGTGATCGAGCAGTTTGTTCGAATGTTGATTGCCTGTGGTATGCCTGCCAGTGATTTGGATCTACTTCATGCCCAAGGACCTGTGATGGGAGAGCTGATCGAACGTGCCCCCATTCGGAACATCCAGTTTACTGGAAGCTCCGAAGTGGCCGAACTCTTAGCAAACAACACTCATGGAAAAGTCCGGATTGAAGATGCTGGGTTTGACTGGAAGATCCTGGGACCCGACGCCTCCAACGAGATGGTAGAGTATGTGGCGTGGCAGTCGGACCAAGATGCCTATGCTGCCAGTGGACAAAAATGTTCTGCTCAATCCATCTTATTTGCCCACCAAAACTGGGTAGATCTGGGACTGTTGGGCAGAATCAAAACATTGGCCTCTCGCCGCTCCGTGGAGGACCTTACCCTTGGACCTGTTTTAACTGTGTCTACAGAGCGTATGATCCATCACACCAAACAACTCTTAGAGATCCCTGGAGCCAAAGTCTTATGGGGAGGTAAGCCGCTTGAAGGACAAGGGTTTCACGACGCTTGTGGTGCCTTTGAACCCACCGCGATCTTCATTCCTCTGAATGAGATACTCAAAGATACATACTTCGAACGGGTATGTACGGAGATCTTTGGGCCATTTCAGGTCGTGACCCTTTGGGATGACTCCCAACTTCCCCTCGTTCTCGAAGCATGTGAACGCATGAATCACCACCTGACCGCAGCGGTGGTCTCCAACGATGTCATCTTTGTACAGAAGGTCTTGGGTCATACTGTGAATGGTACAACCTATGCCGGGTTGCGGGCTCGAACAACAGGTGCTCCTCAAAATCATTGGTTTGGTCCGGCAGGCGACCCTCGTGGTGCAGGTATCGGCACACCCGAAGCCATTCAGATGGTGTGGTCTTGCCACCGAGAGATTATTGAAGACTTTGGTCCCGTCCCTCCCGGGTGGACCCTCCCTGATCCATCCTGATCTTTTCTTTCTCTCTGTAGGGAAGACTTGGGAGTGACCTCTGCCGGGTGGACCCTCCCTGATCCATCCTGATCTTTTCTCTCTCTGTAGGGAAGACTTGGGTCCTACCCCTCCTGGGTGGACTCTACCTGATCTGTCCAGCTCTTTCTCTTTGTGGGGGGGGATGATGTGCTGAACTGTCGTAGTACGCTCGATCTGTCATGTTTTTTTAAGATTAAATTTGAACCAAAAGCCCCTGATTCTGGCCTTAGATTGGACGACGAAGGCATTTTGTTGTATGTAGGTACATTGACCTTTCGGTCGGGATGTCCTAAATCCAATAGTATTAGGGATATCGCAACAAGAACAACACACTACTTTTTTTGTAGTTGATATAAGATTGAGAAGGAACAGGAAATGTCCCTCATCATCACTTGTTATCAGTGCGGTCGGCGTTATGATCTTGCCGGATACCCATCGCACTATCAGTTCGCTTGTGCTTGTGGAGCACAGTTGTATCACCTCCAACATCCACAGTATGCGTCGAGTCCTCAAGCGCGCAGTGCTGCGGGTTCATCCAGCGCATCTCAGCCTGCGGCAGCAGCAGCTTCCGCTGCCTCCAGAGACGCTCTGCCTGGCGGTTCTCAACCCAATCTGCGCTCGACCTTTGCCTACAGTCAGGATGAGGCTCAAAAGGCTGTTGAACAACATACAACGGCCCAGCCTGGAGTTTCGGCTGAGTATGCACGTCAAAAGGCGGCAAAGGCTGCCTCTCCTGCTTCAACACGAAGTTCGACTTCGTACCACTCCGTCAGCGCGGCCTCTGCTGGAAAGGAGGCGCAACTGCAAGAGAAGCTTCAGCAGGTAGAGCAAGACCTTATCACAGCCAAGCAACAGGTCTCCTTGCTGCAAGGCCAGCTTGAGCAGCAAAACACAAGAGCGCAGGCAGAGAAACAGGATGCCGAGGCGGCGTTGGCAAAAGCTCAGCAAGAAAAAAAGCAGGCAGAGGAGTCGATCCTGGAAGCCAAGCGAGAGCGAGAGCGAGCCATTCTTGCGGAGACTCGCCTGCGTCGGCGAGAAAAAGAGCTGGAACAACAAGAGGAAGAGTTACAACGCAAAGAGCAAGAGTTTAATGACAAGGTCAGTGCAGGTTTTGCTGAGCAGCGTCAGGCTTTAGAGGCAGAGTTGGAAGCTCTGCAACAACAGGTTCAGGCCAGTGCGGCTGAGCTAGAACAACGCAAGCAAGAGCTTGAACAGGTACAACGAGAGGGCAATGAAAAGCTCAACGAAGAGCTTGCCGAACAACGCCTGGCGACAGAGGTTGAGCTGTCGACATTGCAACAACAAGTACGAGATGCTGAGGTTGAGCTGGAACAACACCAACAATCGATCGCAGATTACGCTGTTGTGAAGGCCGATATGGAGCAACTCCGCGAAGAGATGGCGGAAGTTCTTCTGAATCAACAATCGATTGAGAAGGAGATGCAGGAAGCTCAGCAACAACGGGATACATTGTTGGAGGAGACCCAGCAGGCTCAGGAGGCTCATCAGAAGATCCTTGTTCAAACGACAGAGCTGAAGCAGGAGCTTGAAGCCCTTCAGGCGGATCGAGAAGCGGCTGAGAGAGTGTTGGGGCAAAGTCAAGAACAGAAATCTCAGTTGGCCGATCTTCAAACACAGACAGCCCAGCTTCAGGAAGAACTCCAATCTTTGGAGAGAACGGTCGAGTCTTCACGTTCAGAGAAAGAGTTGATTGTGACGGAGCTTGCCGCTTTGCGTGAGCAGGCAGCCGAAGCACAGAAGGATGCAAAGCAGACGGCGGAACAACTTGTTAAGCAGTTGGAAGAGTTGAACGCTCGCCAGGAGAGCCTTGATGCTCAACAACAAGAGATGGAGTCTGAACGCCAAGCTGTGCAGCGGGTGCGAGAAGAGGCTGAGCTGCGAAGTGTGGAGATCGATCAAGAGATCGCAGACCGTCATAAGATGTTGGAGGAGTTGCAAGTTCAGCTTCGCCCGATGGAGTTGCTGCGTCGTGATCTGGAGCGTTTGCAAGAGAAAGCGGATGCTTCACTCCAGGAAGCGCAAGAGAGAGAGCAGGCTGCAGAACAAACCAAAGCAGAAACCTTGTTGTTGATCCAACGTGCGGAAGCCATGGAAGCTCAGGCACATATTGCAATGACAGGGGCAGCGCAGTCGATTGCCGAAGCGCAAGAAGCACAAGAAAAAGCACGGGCTGAACGAGAGCAACTGGAGGCTGAACGTTCCAACCTGCAACAGCAAGAATCTTTTGTACAAGAAGGCCTTCACGCGGCAGAGACTGCGAAAAAGCGTGCAGACGCCTCGCGTGAAGAGGCGGAGCAGGTGGCACTTCGGGCGAAAACAGCAGAAGAAGCACTACAGAACACCAAAGAGAACACAGAAAAAACCATCCGTCGCTATCGCAGCACCTTTTTGTTGACTGGGCTGCTTTTGCTTCTGGGTATTGCAGGTGCCTTGTTCTTTTACTTCCAGATCTGGTTGCCAAGCCAACGGGTTGGACAAAGTCGATACAAGTCGATGAATACCCCAAAGCGTTCTCTCTACCGTAAAACTCGTGTGGGTCTTGGACAACGAACAAACAAACCAAAGTTGCGCCAGTTTCGTGGGGTTGTTCGCATCAACGGAGCCCAAAAGTCTCCTGTGATTGTGAAGTTTGTGCCTGCGGTACGCCGCGAGCCATTGAGGGTTGTAATGCGTAAAAACAAGGACACTCTTGAGACCCGGCTTAAGGTAGTGCCCTTGCTACCTGCCCAGTCTGCTTTGAAGCTTCCGAACAAACCCAAATCACCTGTAGTTCAACCCACTGTCATGAAATAAACTATGCCATTTACTTCTTTCCTTTTGTGAAAACAGCAGCCGATGGGCAGGAATCGCTTTGTACGATACCTCAAATGCTCTAGACAAACTCTACAGCCTATTTCTTACTCAAGTTCCCATTGTTGTCATTGATCTGGAAACCACCGGCTTGCATGCACACACAGATACCATCTGTGAAATCGGTGCCGTCAAAATCGAGAATGGTGAACTCGGCGATGAATACACGACACTGGTCAACCCTGAACAACTCATGACTCCAGAGGTGATTGCGATTCATCACCTTACCAACGAGTCTCTCGTGAACGCACCCATCTTGTCTGATGTGCTTCCTGCTTTTCTCCAGTTTATCGGTGCCTCTGTGATTGCTGGACACAACGTCGGCTTTGATCTGAGCTTTTTGTTACCTGTGTTGCGTCCCCTCGGTGTAGATCTCAGTCAACGTCCCGCCTTAGACACCGCTCAGCTCGCACGCAAATTACTCAAAGACGCCAATGGCTATGCCCTATCTCGATTGGCCAAACAGTACCAGCTTCCCTCAACACAGTTTCATCGCGCTCTTGACGATGCCCGAACTACCGCCTACTTGCTCTTCTTACTCTTTGACAAACTCAAAGAGCAAGGCATCACCACGCTGGCCCAACTGACAGAAACATACCCTTTTCGCGGTATGCCTTCTTCACCCAAATCTCTCTCTCCCCTTGAAAAAACCTTCTGGATGGCCATCGAACACTCGCTTCCTGTTGCGATCCGTTACCGCAACGGCAAAGACGAAGTTCGCGATCGTCGTATCACTCCCGAACGCTTCTCGGCTCCCTACATATACGCTTTCTGTCACCTTCGACAAGAACAACGATGCTTCCGAATGGATCGTATCGAAGAGTACCGCCTCATCTCTGGAGACTCCGAACCTCCAGAAAAATGAGACCTTTCTTGCTGAGAACAACTCGAAGGAGTGAAGGGAGGACGCTGCTCAATGGAATGACAGACAAGCTCTGCTCTTCTTGCTGAGAGTAACTCGAAGGAGTGGAGGAAGAACGTTGTTCAACGTGATGGCAGACAGGCTCTGCCCTTCTTGCCGAGAACAAGTCGAAGGAGTGGAGGGAGGACGCTGTTCAACGTGATGACAGATAAGCTCTGCTCTTCTTGCCGAGAAACACTCGAAGGAGTGGAGGGAGGGTGTTGTTCAACGTGATGGTGCAGACAGGCTCTGATTTTCTTGCTTGGAGTAAATCTAGTGAGCGGGAAGGATTCGTAGAAGTATTGTATACGTCTTTCTTGACACTGTATCTTTTGTCTTCTACTTCTAAATATTACAGTATGTTATTCTTGGATATGTCGGGAGGTTTCTATGTTACTTCGTGTGAGATGGTCTTGGATCTATGTTTTGTTTGGTTTGTTCTTGTGGAGTTCGTGTGGTGGTGGTCCAGTGACATTGGCAGTTTCTGTGAACAAGCAGGAAGTAGCCGCTGGCGATAAGGTCACCCTTACGATCACTGTTACCAATTTTACTCTCACCGATCCTGCGAGTGGATCAACGGCTTCTAGTACAGGTTATTATCGGATCTTTCTCGATGAGAAAACAGAGCCTTTGAAAGAGGGCTTTGCCTCGACCATCGAAGTGACATTGCCTTCCGGCCTGACCGCCGGTGCTCACAAGTTGCGTGTGGCTCTGTACAAAGGGGACAAAACTCCTGTCACTCCAACCATGGAACAATCTGTCACCATTAACATTAAATCGGCTAATCTTCCTACGATCGCATTGAAGGCCATGGGCAGTACGAAGGTCAACCCTGGAGAGCAGATCATTCTGTCGGTCGATGTGAAGGGATTTCGTCTTAAAGAGCCCGCTTCCAATACGTCTCCCGCGAAGGGTGAAGGTCATTACCATGTGTCTTTGGACAAAAATGATGCAGCAAAGACTTATATCGGTGTAGGGTACAAGAGCACAATTAAAGTGACGATTCCACTGACAACGACAGCGGGGCCTCATAAGTTATGGGTCACGTTGATGAACAACAACCATACCAAGGCCAATCCGGAAGTTCGAGCTTCTCTTGATTTTGAGGTGGCTCAGGCAGCGGCCCCTACCTTGAGCGTGACGGCCAGTAAAAAGACAGCCGCTCCCGGCGATATCGTTATTCTCACGATCTCTGTGACCAACTTTTCCCTGGTGAAAATTGCCAATCCGGCAGCCAAAGCAAAACCCGGCGAAGGCCATTACCATGTGTTGCTTGGTGATGGTGATCCTACAGATAGTAAGATCTATTTCTCGGCAGACTATCGAGAAAAGCTTGAGTTGATTTTACCTTCCAGCATACCTTTGGGTAAACAAAAGCTCTTTGTTTATCTGATGAACAACGACCACACCAAGTATACTCCAGAGACGAAATCGAGTGTAGACATTGAAATCGTAGGCAAGGATACGCCGATCGTTAATGCGACCATTGCGAACAAAAATGTGGTGCCTGGAAAAGAGTTTGAAATTAAGATCAGCACCAGCAATTTTAAGTTGACGAAGATCTCGAATTCACCGATCAATAAGTCCGGTGAAGGTCACTATCATGTAACGTTGGATGATAATGATCCCGAGAAGGATTATTTTACGCCAGGTTATGTCGAGTCTTATAAGATGACCTTACCCAAGAACACCAGTCCAGGGTTGCACAATCTACATGTCTATCTGATGAACAACGACCACACCAAGTATAAGCCCGAAGGCAAGGCAAATATCGAGATTAATGTGCTCGATCCTACAGCACCTCGCATCACATCCTTCAAGGCTGATAAGACCAAAGTGAAGGTCGGTGACAAGATGGAAA
>JALTMC010000256.1 GCA_027005175.1 Myxococcales bacterium | reverse complement strand
ATATTAAGTGAGCCAAGAATGAATAAGTCTCGGATTTGGTGGAGCACTCTCGGGTGTTCTTTTCTGTGTTTTGTTTTGTTGGGGTGTAAAACTCGACCCAAGGAGCAAAGACAGGTTGCAAGCAAAGATATCCTAGCCAAAGTTGGCGATCAAGTCATCACGAAGAAAGACATGCAGCAGGCTCTGTTACAAATGTCTCCCTATATGCGCAACCAGTACACCTCCTTTACCCGACGCAAAGAACTCTTAATGCAGTTGGTTGAATTTGAAGTCTTGGTCTTGGAGGCACGCAAACAGAAACTGCAAGAAACAGTGGAGGTCAATCGCTTGCGCAAACGAGCGATGGCGAGATTACTTCTCAATCGCGTTGTACAAAAAGTTCGACCGGTGTCCATCACAGATGCTGCCATTAGCGCGTATTACAAAAGTCACTCTTTCAAAAAACCCGAGGTTGAAGTGCAAGAGATGATTCGTCATACATTGCTGCAACGCAAACGTAACGCTGTGTTTCGCAACTTCTTGTCCAAACTTCGTAAAAAGTACAAAGTCACGATCAATCGCGATATGCTGTCGAAGATCCCGATGATTCGTAAGGCTCCTGCTCCTCGTCGGACAGCCAAAGCGAAGCCTTCCTCCCTTCGTCGTGTGGTGCCAGTGCCTACAGCCACCCCACGCCCGCTTACTCCTGCCCCAACTTCATTGCCTACTCCAACTTCATTGCCTGCTCCGACTCGGGTTGTTCCAACTTCTCGCGTCGCTCCACTCTCCCAACCCGCTCTCCCTAGGCCCTCTTCTCTTCCTGCCGCCCCTCCTGTCATTCACCGGGTTCCTGCGTCTCCCGCCTTGCCTCGAAAATAAAACGTGCCACACTCCGCAACGCAGTGACGCAGCCCAAGCCAAGCCAAACAAAACGTCGTCTTTTCTCGCCTCAAAAATAAAACGTATCGCAGCCCGCAACATTCCCTCGTTTGCATGGCTCGGGGGCAGTCTCCTCAGTTGTCACAAACAAGTGTAACTTCACAGAGAATTGCGTGTTATTTATAGGAAGAGGAGTCCAATCATCGGATGAAAATCTTATAGGTAAAGGAACAGATTATGATTCTTAAACGTATCGTAGGGTGCTGGTTTGCGGGTATATGCTTGTTGTATGGAGGCTCTGTTTTTGCACAAGACCTGCAAGTGACAGCTCTCTCTTCAAGCACGACTTCGCCAAAGTTTGGTCAAACCATCACCTTAAAATTCACGGTGACCAATACAGGGGCACGGCACCCCTCCACCACCAGAACAGGTTATTTTCTGCTTGTCGATGTTTCACGCTCATTCGCTGCAGAAAACAAATCAAGTCAGAACACTATCTCCACAAATAGGGTTTCCATAAATCTAACAGGATACTCTGCGGAATATAACCACACAGCCCTCTGCAACTCTCTATCCAAAATTACTTCCCAAGTACAGACGTAGGCAGTCTGCAAAGTCAACAGGAATCAAGTCTCTATGATTCGTGCATTCGAAATATCTGACGGATGCCATGAAATCATAAAAGTTGTCGTCGTTCAGCAGAGAAAGAACAAACTCTTTTTTTGCTTTTGATTTTTTTGAATTACTTTTGTTTTGTAAAATTGTGCGAATCACCCCCAAAAGAAGATCGACCACTTCAACACCAACCTCTTGCTGTTTTGGAATCAGCCCACTTTCTTTGATGAAAAACCTCTCCCCTCTGTAAATCGCTTGGACGTTGAGATGATCTTTGAGAACCTCATCCAACTTGAAGGCTTTATATTCTGTGCATTCTTCTATCTGAACAGATACTTCTAGGGCTGCATCACGTCCATAACCTCTAAGTAATCCATAGATGATACGCTCTGGCAGTTTGTAGTAGATTGCTCTTTCTATATCTTTGTCTATAAAGGGATTTCTTCTCTCCTTGAATGCAGAGGAATCGTAGTTGAGGATATTCACTTTGACTAGGTCACGAAACTCTGCAACCAATTCGAGCAGGTTTCTCATCTTTCGTTTATCGTTTGCCGAGCCTGAATACCGTGTCCAATGGAAGCGAAGCTCTCCTCTTCTGAGCTTGTCCGTGTAAGATAATAACTCCTTGGAAGAATACACAGATTCAGGGATGGCAATCCCCCCCATCAAATTTGGTTTATCTTTGTTTTTTCCGCTTTCGTCAAAAAAGACTCTCATTTTAAACTGTTGCTGGCTCAAACAATTTTCTCCCTAGCAGTAAGCTCGTGTCGGAAATAACATTTTGAGTGGTTATACCCCATTTCTGAAATTATCAGTGGACAAAAAAGATTTTAATCCGTATAGTCGGAGATGAAAGGGTTGTCTCGTAAAGTTTACGCGATCACTCTGAAGCATGATCTTCATGCGAGCACGAGAGTATCTCATCTTTTCGAAGATGCGAAAAATCGGCCATATCTTGTAAAAGCCTCACAAATGACTTGTGAGGCTTTTGCTTTTAATAGAGAAGTCCTCCTCCTCCCCTCTTTTCGATGGCAAAATCTTCTTGTATCACCTTTACAAGAAAAAGGCGTCTTGTATCACCTTTACAAGAAAAAGGCGTCTTGCATAACCTTTACGAGAAAAAGGCGGAGTGGGAAAAGCCACGGTTGCATGTGAGTGGGCTCGGCTTGGCAACAAAGAGGTGTAGCGTTACGACTCTGATGAGGAGCAAGGCAGCCAGACGCAGCAAGGCGGTGCGAGACAAACCGGAGTCAAGCCGGCCTGTGTTCTAGGATAGGATATGGGGAAGTTAGGGGGGAGGAAGTTTTATTCGAAGGAGGAGCGACGTCGGAGGACAAGCACCGCGCCGAGCAGAAGGAAGAGGAAGGTAAAGGGAGCAGGGTTGGAGTCGGAGGAGCAACCACAGCCACCGGTAGCTACGGTGCGATAGTCGCCTTCGGGACCCGCATCCCCATCACCATTTTCCTTACCTTCACCAGGTGTTTTGCAAACCTCTGCCGGGTTGGAGTCCGAGCAGGGCCAGCATTGACCGCTCTTACAACCAAATCCACTTTTGCAAGTAATACCTGCACAGGGGTCATCACCACAGTTGGCCTTTGGTTGGCTTGCGTTGGTTACGTTGTTCTTACAAACGCGCTTGTGTTTACAGATCTTGTCACTGGCATTGTCTGTTTTGTCGCAAGGTAATTCGTCTTCACAATTTCCATTGCGACAGGTTTTGCCGGTGGGACAGGATTTCTTGGCACAAGGATCATCGGAACAAACACCGTTGGTACAGACTTGACCCTCTTTGCAATCACAGTTGGGGACACACTGTCCATCGATGGGACGACAAACTTCGTTGTCTTTACACTGTTTGCCTTTGCAGGGATTGTCTTCGCATTTGCCTTTGAGACAGATCTGACTCTCTTTGCAATCTTTTGCGGTGTAGCAACCGGGTGGAGAACATTTGCCATCAATGCAAACCTGTTGGTCAGGACAATGATTGACATCGACATCACAAGAGCCAGAAGGTGGTCGGCATGCTCCAGTGATGGGGTCACAAACAGAGCCTGAAGGACAAGTGACACCGTCACATGGGTTGTCGAAGCATTGACAAGCGCGACACACACGCTTGAATTTGCAGGAGTCACCTGTACAGCACTCGGGAACGCAAGCGCCGTTGGAGCAAACTTGGTTTGCGGGGCACTTCACATTGGAGCAAGGATTGTTCACACACTTGCCATTCACGCAAACCGTACCTGAAGGACAATCTTTGCAAGGATCGATGCAGTCACCATTCTTACAGTACTGCCCTGGAGGACATTGTTTGTTGTTGCATGGATTGCTGGAACAACGGCCATTGACACAAAGTTCGCCGGGAGCGCAAGGTTTGGTCGGGCAGTTGGGCTCCCGGCACTCACCATTCACACAGATCTGATTGTTGATGCAATCTTTGTCTACACGGCAGGGATTGTCCACACATTGACCAAAGCGACAGACACCTGATGGACACTTCATATAGAGACAGGGGTCGTCCACACAGCGGCTGATCTCAGGGTTACAAATACGTCCATGTTTGCAGACATTGCTAGCAGTACAGCGGTCTGTAATACAGACACCACCCACACAAACACGGCCTGCGGGACAGTTGCGTCCGGCACAGGGGTCGCGTTCACAAGAGCCATCCACACATTTTTCATTGGTACCACATTTGGCTTTGGCGGCTTTGTCACAAACATTTCCACACTTGCCATCGGTGGCGCGGCAGAATTGGTCACTGGTACATTGCAACACACCGCCTGGAGAACAAGGATCTTCTTTGCAGTTGGTCTTGAGACACAAATCACCTTTGCTGGGACAGCGTGGGAACTTTGTATAGCAACCGGGCTCCACACACTTGTTGTTTTCGCAGACTTCGTTGCCAGCACAATCGATGTCAACTTCGCAATCTCTTGGGAAGAGACACTGACCCGCTGAGCAGATCTGACCCGTGGGACACTTCATGAACTTACAAGGATCATCAATACATCGGTCGTAGGAGCACACACGACCATGTTTGCATTGTCCTGGAGCCTGACAGGGGTTAGCGATACAAGTGGGTGCGAGTTTGTCAGAGGAGTCACAAACTTCACTGCTCTTACAAGCGTTGGCAACACAAGGAGTTGGAATGCAAGAGCCATCAATGCATCGACTTCCAACAGAACACTTCACGCCAGCGCAGGATCGGATGCAACCGGTCACAGGGCGACAGATCTTAGAAGAGCAGTTGGGGTCTGGACACTTATCCCGGACACAACCACCATCTTTACAGAAGAATTTTGGGTTGCAAGTGGCCGTCAACAGGGAGCACCCTGGTGGGATACAGACACGATAACGGCTGTTCGGAAGCTCCACACAGATATCTTTGCCAGGACATTGCAAGTCCATACGACACTTCCGTGCCACTTTCACATTGAAGACTTGCTTATCACAAGCAGGTGGATTCGCGTCATCGCAAACTTCAATGCTGAAGGGAAAGGTTTTGCCGTAATCATTGGGAGTTGGTGTCCAACTCAACAAACCTTTTCGTTGATCGATGGATGCAGGCTTGGGTCCTCCCGACATTTGCCAGGACAAGGTGTCACCCACATCGGGGTCAACCGCAACAGCTTGGTATGCGATATCCTCACCAACAAAAGCGATACTAGGCGCAGTACTTACAATATTGGGTGGGCTATTTCCTTTGCCAACACCGATAACAAAGGTCTGGTTGTCACAAGCTTTGAGTGGATCACAGACACGAATGGTGAATGTGGAGTTTTTCGACGCATCACCCGGTGCAGGTGTCCAGGTAAAGACACCCGTACTTGGATCGATCTTGGCACTACCTTTTTGACCGGCAGGCAAAGACCAAACCAGCTTCAGTTGATGACCAGGATCGGGGTCAAAAGCAACGGCAGGATAGGTATAAACACTTCCCACTTTGCCCAAGGCTGAGGTAATTCGAGATGTGATCACAGGTGGATCATTCACATTGTTCACAGCAACTTGCCAGGACTGGGAAGCACATGCACCAGAGGGATCACACACTGTAATCTTGAAGGAGACAGGAGTGTTTGTGACATCAGCATCGCCAGGAGTCCAGGTAATCTTTCCTGTTTTGGGATTGATCGTGGCACCTGCGGGACCCTGATCCAACTTCCAAACCAACGTATTGACGTTGTCATCGGGATCAGTGGCTGTCGCGGTGTAGTTGTAGGGAGAGTCTTCGGTTGCAGTTGTCGGGGGTTTCGATGTGATAGTCGGCCCCTTGTTCACCGTTTTGCCAACCTTAACTTCCCATGTTTGGTCGTCACGTTCGCCAACTTTGTCCTTCACAGCAACGGAGAATTTGAAGGTTTTACCATCATCTGCTGGAGCGGGCATAAAGGAGAACGTCGCTTCGTATTGGTTTTGACTGTTTTGAACAAATGTAACCACAGGATAAGCTCGTGGAATCTCATTGGTCCAAACCAGCACATCATTGGCATCGGGATCGACCGCTTTCAGAGTGTATGTGTACAACACACCAACCGTTGCTCTCGTAATGGGTGCGGTAGCAATGACCGGCTTTGTATTTGTGTTGATCACAAACAATTTCCAGCGTTGCTGGGTA
>JALTMC010000255.1:1942-6098 GCA_027005175.1 Myxococcales bacterium | reverse complement strand
TGAAAAGCATGGCCTTACCCAAAAGACAGAAAAAGCGCAGTTCGGCACCCGCTTGGCACGATGTACGCTCCAAACGTTGGAGAACACGCCTCGGTGCAGGGGGGATCTTGCAATGGCTTGCGCTTAAAACAGAGAGTACCGTTGTCATAGAGACCTTCGGTCGGCTCGATACAAAGTGCTCCCTCAAGACGGCGTCGGGAAAGCACGTGGCATACAACGACGACCAACATAAAAAGAACCGGAACTGTCGTATTGAGCGACGTCTACAACCTGGAGTATACCAAATCAGTATCCGTCCTTACAGCCGTAAGGTGCGTGGCTCTATCACTCTGCAAGTCAAGTACAAGGGAGACCGACGAAAGACAGCCATTCCTGTCACAGGAGGGTGTAGCTTTGCGTCCAACTTGCAGCCCGGAGTGTATCGTTTGCGTATGGGTTCTTCCGGTCGTCTCCGAGTCAAAGAGGTTGGAGTCTTTGCTCTTCCGATGGCGAACCGAAACTTGATTCGGATCTCACAACTACGTCGCAGTCCCCAAGAGACGGTAATCTCAGGAATGAAGATTCCCATTCAATTAAAGCGAGGATATCGCTGGATCGCGATTTCAGGGGCACAGAAGTGTAGCCTGAGACGAAAGGGAAAACTCGTAAAAAGAGGCTGGCGCAAAGGCAGGATCTGCCAAATACGAGGAAAACTTATGGGAGGAGTTTACACCCTATCCTTTCAACAGTACCTGAGAAAAACACAGCGTATCACGGTGCGAATCGGTGCCTCCTCCAACCTCCATAGAGCAAGCTATCGAAGTTTGCCCCTTGTCGGTTCAAAGGACAGACACGCCCAAGTGATACCGCTGCAAAATCCAGCTCAAAATCCAGGTCAAACCAACTGGGTGACACACTTTGCACTTTCGAAGCGGCAACAAACAAAGCTACTTTGGAAGGTGCCGAGGTCAGGGTTGTATCGGATTCAGACCCAAGGGTTGATGAAAGTTCAATGTTTCATCCAAAATGCACGAAGTCATCTTTACCATAGCAAGCAACCGATCCTACACCGGCGAAACTGTCATTGGCTTGGCTATCTACAGGCCGGCTCTTACCACGTAAATATCCAGGCGGTCGGTGAGTCACAAGGTCGGGTAAGTGTGTTGCTCGACGCCATCAACAGCACAACATACAAGTTACCTCTTCAACAAAATATATACAACATACTCTATCCAAAGAGAGGTGCTGTATACCAGTGGAAGCTCCGGAATAAAGGGGTCTATCACCTCCAGGCTCACAGTATCGATGGCAACATCAAATGCAGACTGGAGCGAGCCGACGGCTGGCCTCTTTTTTCAGGAAAAAACTGCAACTATAGCTTGTCACTTCATCCTGGAAGCTATCGACTCTACCTATACCCCAACCAACACAAATCTCGCTACCGACTGTCATTGAATGAGAGTAAGGGAAAGAAGTGGTATCGTCGAGCCATCGTCCGGTTGCGACGTTCAACGCGAAGTCGGATCTACCGAAGGCGAGTGCGATTTCGACGTTCAACCCGAAGTCGGATCTACCGAAGGCGAGCGCGATTTCGACGTTCAACGCGAAGCCGAGTTAGGTTGCGACAAGCGAGCCTGCGCCGTGTATATCGAAGTGCCCAACCTCGCAACGTACGAAGTAAGCCGATCACGTTGCCTTTGCAGCGCACAGTTCAGTTGCGGTATGCAGCACCCCAGCCGAGTGACACAGTATCGGTGGTGATCCCTACCACGATGACAGTTCAGGTGAAGCTATCGAAGGCTTTGCTGGGGCGATTGTTTCGAAAGGATACGTTTGTCACGAAGTGGTCTGGAGGCAAACCCAATACAACAACGCTCAAAGCGGGAACATACCGACTGGTGCTGCAAGGGAAGGGGGTCTCGCTTCGTTCGTCTACTCATTACAATATCACCATACAGGTCCAACGAGCAGAGCCGGGTTTCCGACTGCGACAAAGAGTGCCATCTCAACTTCAAGTTCGACTCAAGCAAGCAGGTCATATTGAGATCGCGACAGAGGGAGATCAAGATGTGTGGTGTAAGATCAGCGACCAAAGAGGACAGCTTATAGCCTCCAACGACAACGCCTCTCCCTCTCGATGGGACTGCAAACTCCTTTCATGGCTTCCGGCAGGCATATACAATATCGCTCTCGATGGAACAAGAGGACGAACTTGGCTTCAAGTCAAGAGACAAAGACCCCCACGTCAAAACCGAACCGGGACAACAACATTAAAGTACGCTGTGAAACAAGAAGGGATTTACCAGCTTTCTTTTCCTGGTCAGAGCAAGGACTTGAAGAGCTTGCGTTGCGATGTGACGCATGCATCAGCATTCCGCAAAAAGATCCCATGTGACGAGATGCAGATCCTTGCGAAAGGGACCTACCTCTGGCGGATTTGGTCTCCGACACAGCAAAAAAGAAAGGTGACACTTCGCCATGTGTCGATGTCAGTGGGTCGCCCGTACACACTGCAGCTTCGTAATCAAACCACTCTGGCCTTACCGCTCCACGTGATGAAAGCTGGCTTGTATCGGGTTCGTGGAACCCATCCAATCGGTTTCACCTGGTTCGCAAAAGCTGGGAAGAGAGCGGGGTTTTGGAAACAAATAACTCCGCAACATAGCGACTACTTAACCTATTTAGGCAGAGGAAAACAACAGGTTTTTCTCCAGGCCCCCCGGGGTCAGCGAGCGATTCAGGGAACACTTCGAGTCACTCGAATCTTTTCGGGACCCAAAGCAACAGCCGAGATCTTGCCAGGCTCCTCCGAAGGCAAGATCGTCAGTGGTAAGCCAGTGCGGTTCAAACTCAAAGGGTCACATGCTTATCAGATAACGATCACACTCGACGGAAAAGGAAGTGCCATTTTCATACAGGGCGAACAAGACGTACTGCAGCAATGCGATGGGAGTGGTGATGAGGTTCGAACCTGTCGTTGGTATGCCTCTTCAACCAAAGGTTTGCAGCTCTGGATGGTATCCCCCCATACCATGCGCTACCGAATCGTCCTTCGCCAAGCACCTCTGCGGAAGTTATCTGTGGTATTAAAGCCTGGACAACAATGGCGAGTTCCCTCTATCCCTGACGCATCAGGCCAGCTCATGCTCCACTTGCAAGGAAAAGGCCGAGCCAAATTCGAGGTCATGGGTGGTAAGACCCAATGTACACTGCTTGGTCCCAATCGGATGAAACGAGGCTGTCACTCCACTGTCAACCTACAGACAGGACACCATCAACTTGTGATTCGATATGAGCAAGCACCAAAACGTATTCTCTTGTACGCACCAGGTCAACGTTCCTCTACACTTTGGGGCAGTCATCCATCCGAGACAAAGGCAACCAAACTTCCAGCCCACCAGTGGCTCGATCTGGGTGTGAGCCACACAAAAATGGCAGGGTATACAATGCGAATCAAACAAGCCCAAGTTGTCCGTCTTCACGTTCGAGGAAATGGGAGAACCGTTTGCGCCATCGGTCAAAAGAAAAGAGCTGGCTTGTGGGTCGATGCAAGCCAAACAGGCTGTCTATTGGAGAAGCCTCTCCTGGCGGGTCACTATTGGATCGGTATTCGAAGTGAGTCCGGTGCGACTTTGAGAGGTCAGGTGTACCTATCGCACGATACAGCGATTTCACTTCGTGAAGGCCGACAAGGCCCCTACTTACTGGGCTCGGGAGAGTCGCGGTGGTTTGTATTCAAAACATCGGCCAAAAGACGTGTTGGCTTGGGTGCCATCGGACGCCATGATGATCTGCAATGCCTACTCAAGAATAACCTGGGACAGACCCTATTAAAAGGATGTCAACGATACCAAACTCTCTCCAAAGGAACATATTGGTATCGTATTGGCCTTCCCAAAAGAGCGAAGGCTACCACGGTACAGATCGTGCTGCGAGGACAAGTCCCTCCACCAACCAAAGTCCCCACATCCTATCGTAAACGAATGATAAAAGAATAATACGGCAACACAAAACGTAGAACGACACACAACATTGAGGAATACGATGAAGAGATTACGCTCCGGTCTATCCTTTGCTATTTTCTTCCTGGTAATGGGGGTGACATGGAGTCTCCCTTTGCAGGTCGAGGCAGCAAAATCGAAGAAGCTATCAGCCCAGATTCTGCCCAAACATTATC
>JALTMC010000255.1:0-1932 GCA_027005175.1 Myxococcales bacterium | reverse complement strand
ATGATCCAGTGACAGTTGTTTTCTCTCAAAAGGTGGGGCCAGAAAAAGCACAAACGGAAGACAAAGGGGGTCGCTATCTTCGCTTTGAGCCCCCAATCCATGGAGCCTATCGATGGCTGGACCCGAAAACACTGGAGTTTCGCCCCACCCAACCGTGGCCGGCTTTGAGCCAGGTGCGTTTGGTTGTTCCGAGAGGCACTCTCTCCAAACGCGGCAGCAGTATGAGGCAAGAAGCATCTCGTATTCTGCGGACCATGCTACCTCCTCCCACCTCGATCGTGCCGAGAGATGAAGCGATTGATGTCCGCAACTTGCGTCATATTGCATTGACCTTTCCACGTCCACTCCCTCTACCAACCTTGCGCCAAGCACTGCGAGTTGAAATTCGACAGTTACCGGGTTTGCCAGAGAGCACTCCAGAGAAAGTGTTGACCCAGCAAGACTGGTGGTTAAAGCGACGCAATCGTGGCTCTGGAAGCACGACCTATTGGATGGTGTTGCGTCGTAGTTTACCCAAAGCGAGATCGGTATCCGTGAAACTACAGTTGGCATTAACCTCTTCCAAGACAGCAACTCCGATACCTTTTTGGTCAAGTCATTTTCAGACACAGCAACGTTTCCGCCTGGAGAAAGTGAGTTGTGGTGAGCACGAGGTAACGATCTCACAAGGACAAGCTCGCTATGTTCAAGAGCGAGCTTTGGATTGTAGCTCAAGTCATAACGGTGAAGCCCCAACTCTTTACTTTTCTCGCTCCTTGGGGCGCAACAACCCTGGCCTGCTTCGCCAACTGGTACGCATCAGCCCTACGGTTGCCAACCTCAAGATTGTGAAAAAAGAGAACCAGCTCACACTCCATGGAAACTACCGTAGGACGGTGTTATATCGACTCACGATTCTCGGTGGTAACTTACCTATTCGAGATGATGCCAATCAGTTATTACAGCACAAAGGCCAACAGACTGTCTTTTTCTATCTGGGGCGACAAAAGCCACTCCTACAGTGGAAGCAGCACCAGGGGATCCTCGAACGTTTTGGTCCACAAATGATGCCAATGCAAGTTCGCGGCACCCGCAAAATCGATTTGCGAATACATCCTATTCTTCCGGGTGATACTCGCTTTTGGGGAGCAACCCCCGCAGGTCTACGCGTCGATGAGACATTACCTCCTCCTGTATCGGGAGCGATATCCAAAGCAGCTCACACAGCGGGAAGCAGAGACAACCGGCGCGTACAAAAGTACCTACAAACTCTGGGAACCCCCAAGGTTTCACGTATTGTGAACTTATCTGCACCAAGCTCCCGTACTCGTATGATGGTAGGATTAGACTTGGCAAGCTATCTCCGCAAGTTACTGCCTCCCCATCGGACTCTACCTGGGAAGGAAGGCCGCTCCACCAATCATTTTTTGGTGGGTTTACGACGTCTGAATGAGTCTACACATCGGACCTATGCCATGATCCAAGTGACGGATCTAGCTTTGGCGACCGTCGAAGAGCAAGACAAGGTACGCTTTGTTGTTACATCGCTAAAAACAGCACAGCCCATCCATGGGGCATCTATCACGATCGAAGGGGTCACGGGGTCGCCTAAGAATCGACGATGGATTAAATTATGGCGAGGTTCTACCGATGCCTCTGGCTTTGCCGTCATCCATCGCACTCATGGGCTACGAGGAAAACCTGTTCGCCTGCGAGTCAAATACGGTACCGATCAATTGGTGTTGGGGACTCGTAAAGCACCACCTGTCTTTGTCGCCTCCCATTGGTCGCCATCCTATCAAAGTTGGTTATCCTGGCTGAATCATCGACGGGTCAATCCAGCACCTGAGACCTTTCGCGCTCATCTTTTTACAGAGCGGCCTGTCTATCGACCGGGCGAACCTGTCCATATTAAGGGAATTGTTCGAGCATTACAGAGAGGTCGTCTCACAC